>NZ_SJOS01000050.1:0-18899 GCF_012027765.1 Pseudoflavonifractor sp. SW1122
TTGTGGTCCGAGTGGAGAGACTCGAACTCCCGACATCCTGCTCCCAAAGAGGTTCTCGGTATTTTTTATAGTTGTTTATAGTAGTTTATGGAACTATCCACTCCAAAGCAATTACTTTTTAGCGCTCTTATTTCCACTGTTTCCGAGTGCTCCGGCGCTGTCTGTGGTCAAACATGTGGTCAAAGAGCCCTTCTTGACCAGGTGCGTCATCCGCTGCCGCCGCCTGTCCAGAAGGGCTCTTTTTTCATGCTCGGGGTTTGCGGTATTGTACCTTTGGCAAAGCCTGAAAGCAAGTCATTTCTGCCCCTCAGGCGTATCAGTTTTTAGCACGCCTAATCAAAGAAATATTCTCGCGCCAAGGCGTTGACAGGCCGGAATTAGTTTCTTGTCAGATGAATAGAATTTGACAAGAATGACAAGAATGACTATAATGATAACTAAGAAAAGGAGGCGCTGTGTATGGCATTTGTTGAGAGTGAAGTTGTTGAACTGAAAGCAGAGGTCGTGGGAGATATCTGCAAAGAAATCATTGCCTTTGCCAACACAAAAGGCGGTACGCTGTATATTGGCGTCAGCAACGATGGAAGCGTTGTGGGAGTCAAAAATGCAGACCAAGTCATGTTGCAGCTGAACAATATGATTCGAGATTCCATTAAACCTGATGTGACAATGTTTGTGGGCTATGAAACGCAGCATGTCACGGACAAGGATATCATCGCTGTGACCATTCAAAAAGGAACCGACCGGCCCTATTATCTGGGCAGTAAGGGGTTGAAACCCAGTGGGGTCTATGTCAGAAACGGCACATCTTCTGACCCGGCTACAGATACTGCAATCCGAAGAATGATTAAGGAAACCGATGGTGACAGCTTCGAATCCATGCGTTCACTGGAACAGAACCTCAGCTTTGAAGCGGCAGAGAAGCAATTCGAGAAGCAGAATATCCCATTTGATGCTGCAAAAATGCAGACCCTTGGGATGATCTCCGCGGATGGTATCTACTCCAATGTGGCGCTGCTCCTGTCCGACCAGTGTCCCAGCACCATCAAGGCGGCGACCTTCTCGGGGGAAGATAAGGGAAGCTTTCAGGACAGAAGAGAATTTGACGGTTCGCTGTTTCAGCAGATGGAGGAGCTATACAGCTATCTGGATATGCGTAACCAGACAAAGGCAACTTTTGATGGGCTATACCGAATCGACACACGGGATTATCCGGAAGATGCACTGCGGGAAGCGCTGTTGAACTCACTGGTCCACAGAGACTATTCCTTCCGTGCAAGCACCCTTGTCAGTGTGTATGCTGACAGAATCGAATTTGTTTCTGTGGGTGGACTGCCCTCCGGCATTGGACTGGACGACATTATGCTGGGACTTTCGGTTTGCCGAAACCCCAAGCTGGCAGCCATATTTTATCGTCTGCAGCTGATTGAGGCATACGGCACCGGTATGCCTAAAATCATGAACGCCTACACGGAGACGGAATTGAAGCCCAAAATCGAGGTATCGAGCAACGCATTCAAAATAACGCTACCAAACAGGAACACCGGCGCAAATCATACAGAGACACTGGTTGGTACACTCAAAAGCGAAGAGAAACGGATTCTGGATTTCATTGGTTCCCATGGTCATATCGTGCGCAGTGATGTAGACCGGCTGCTGGATGTGAGCCAGGCCACAGCCAACCGGATTCTAAAACGCATGGTTGCCGAGGGCCTGATTTATCAGGATGGAAACGGCAGGAAAACAAAGTATAGACGGAAGTAACTGCTGGTGCGGAGGGGGTGCTGTGTATGAATCGAAAAGCGATCATCAATGGCCGGGAATATACGCTTCTTGAAATCGTCCCGTCTCTGGATGGGGGGCAGGCGCTGCTTCTCTGTGAAGATGAAAACGGCAAAAGGGCGGTATGCTCCGAGCCGCTGTGGCGCAGCTGTGCTCTAACGGATGTACAGTCTGCTCCGGTTCACGCACACAGCTCCTCACAGGAGAAAATCGAGTATTTCCTCTCTGTTTTCAAAGGGCGGGAAGATGTATATGCACGCCGGTATCACAGCACCACCACCGGGAAAACCGGTTACACCCCAGTCTGTAAAAATGAATGGGTACATGGCCTGTGCGACAAAAAGAAATACAGGTGCGCAGAGTGCCCCAACCGTGAGTTTCGGCCGCTCACGGCCGATGTGGTCAAAGCACATTTGATTGGCCGTGATTCTTTGTGCAGAGATGTGGCGGCAATCTATCCGATGCTGGAGGACAACAAGACTTGGCTGCTGGCTGCGGATTTTGATGAAGAAAACTGGAAGCTTGATGTGACTTCATTTTGTAAATCCTGCAAAGATGCGGGACTTGTACCGGCAGTGGAACGCTCCCGCTCCGGAAACGGAGCCCATGTCTGGTTTTTCTTTTCGGAGCCTGTTTCCGCCGCCGATGCCAGGCGCTTGGGGACCGGTTTGCTGACCCGAACCATGTCGTGCCGGCATGAGCTATCCTTTTCGTCCTATGACCGGTTGTTCCCGTCTCAGGATCTTGTGCCGAAGGGCGGTTTCGGGAATTTGATTGCCCTGCCATTTCAAGGACAGGCACAGAAAGACGGAAATTCTCTGTTTGTGGATGACCGCTTTGAGCCTTATCCCGATCAATGGGCGTTTCTCTCCTCTCTGCCAAGAATCACACCGGAACAGTTGGAAGAAGCCTTAAGGAAACTATGTCATCATGGCGACGTGGGAGAATTGGCAGATGCCGAGGAGAAGCAAGTGCCCTGGAAACGCAAGCGAACCCAGACAAAACTGACACGTAGAGATTTTTCGTTGCAGGTAAGCCTGTATATTTCCAATCTGATCTACATTGAGAAAAAAGACTTCTCTCAAGCGGCATTGAATACGCTCAAACGGCTTGCGGCGTTTCCAAATCCGGAATTTCGCTCCAAGCAAGCCATGCGCATTTCCGTATATGGCATTCCCCGTGTGCTGGATTGCGGATATGAGGATGAGAATTACATTGGCATTCCCCGTGGCTGTATAGAGGCGCTTCTGGGGTTATTCGATCAATATGAAGTCCCTGCCATCCTGGAGGATCACAGATCACTGGGACATTCCATTGATGTGGAATTCAACGGAATGCTACGTCCAGAGCAGAAACCCGCTGCCCAGGCGCTGCTTGCCGCAGACATGGGTGTTCTGTCCGCAACGACTGCATTTGGGAAAACTGTGATCGGTGCATATCTGATTGCACAGCGTAAAGTCAATACCCTGGTATTGGTACAGTCCAGCGCATTGCTGGAACAGTGGAAATCCTCGCTGGAACAATTTCTGAATATTCATGAGGTTCTGCCGGAACTTCCTAAAAAGCGTGGCAGGAAGAAAAAGCGGCATCTCATTGGCCAAATCGGCAGTGGAAAGAATACCCGCAGCGGGATTGTCGATATTGCCACCATGCAGTCCCTGCTTAAGGGAGAAGAAAAGACGGTAAAGTCTTTTGTGGCAGAGTACGGAATGGTCATTGTAGATGAGTGCCATCATGTGGCCGCATTCACCTTTGAAACCGTGCTGAAAGCCGTGGAAGCCAAATATGTTTACGGTTTGTCTGCCACACCTGTCCGCAAGGACGGCCATCATCCCATCATCTTTATGCAGTGCGGTCCTGTCCGGTATTTGGTGGACGCAAAAAGCCAGGCGGAGAAGCGAAGCTTCTCTCATATCGTAATCCCCAGATTTACTCGCATGAGGTTGCCGGATGCCAACAGGATTCAGGATATGTACGCCGGTGTGATTGAAAATCACAACCGGAACGGACTGTTGGTGTCAGACACTTTGAAGCTGGTTCAGGAGGGGCGCACACCGATTCTTCTGACGGAGCGGAAGGAACACGCTGTATTGCTTGCCAATCAGCTGTCGGATCAGGTGAAACACGTTTTCTTGCTCATTGGCAGTGACAAGCAAAAGGATAAGCGTGAAAAGCTGACCGCATTGCAGAATATGCCTGACGATGAGGATGTGGTGGTCGTTGCCACCGGAAAGTACATTGGAGAGGGCTTTGACGCCCCACGGCTGGACACCTTGCTTCTGGTGATGCCCATATCGTGGAAGGGCACATTGGCACAGTATGCCGGTCGTCTCCATAGAAATTATGAAGGAAAGCAGGAAGTTCGCATCTACGATTATGTGGATATCAATGTTCCTACATTGGAGCGGATGTATCATAAACGCCTGAAGGGTTATGCGGAACTGGGATATCAGGTCAAATTCGGTGCAGCGGATCAGTCTATCAGTGTGATTTATGATGGCCACTCATCTATGCTTCCCTTTGAGCAGGACTTGGACGATGCTGTCCGCAGCGTGGTTATTGTTAGTCCCTATCTGCAAAAAGGCAGAATCGTGAAACTTCTTCCCCCTTTGCAGAAGGCGGTCGCTTCCGGTGTCGAAATTGCGATCCATACCAGAACGGCAGAGAGCGGGAAACTCGCGAATCAAGAAAGTGTATGTGAAGCGATTGAGATGATGAGGCAGACAGGTATCGTGGTCCATACGCACAAAGAACTAAATCAGCGGTATGCCGTTGTCGATGAAAGTGTTGTGTAGTATGGCGGCGTGGATTTTCTTGCTTTTGGCAGAAAAGATACGGATGTACTTCGGTTCAAAAACCCGGATATTGCAGGTGAGTTCCTGTCTCTGTCCGGTCATGCAGAAAGCGAACAGCTTGTCATGGAAGATGTGTCTATGTAGAGGCAGCCAGTGGCGAGCCAGTGTGTACGCTTGCAGTCGAGAGATGAGATTGGGGCCGGTGCTTTGAAAACGATCTGCCCAACACATAACCAAGACATCGAAAATTCGTGCAGCAGGCGTATCAATTTTTAACACGCTATAGACAAAGAATAGGCACTATAAAATCTTCGATGTAAAGTGCATGATTGCGGCACAGAACAGAAAATAAGTTTATAATATCAATAAGGGAGAAAAATTCGACTGCGAATTTTTGACCACAACTTTTATGTTCCAAAAACAACGGACTATGCAAAAATAGTGCCAGTTTCTAAGCGCTTATGTTCGGAATAATCAAATTTTATGGAATCGCATGTGGTCAAAGAGCCCTTCTTGACCAGGTGCGGCATCCGCTGCCGCCGCCTGTCCAGAAGGGCTCTTCTTGCTGTTCGGGGTTTGGGGTATTGTACCTCTGGCGAAGCCTGAATGCAAGTCATTTCTGGACCTCAGGCGTATCAGGTTTTAGCACGCCTAATCAAAGATAAGAAACCTCACAAAACGCAGGAAAGCCCGGCCCGTGAATTGACACAGGACGGGCTGTTCCATTTAGTCAAATCCTTCGAAATAGGGATTTTGAGTCAAAAGAGAATAGAGATGCTTTTTCAGCTCTGCCTCCCCAAACCAGTCGCACGCATCCAATAAATCTTCCTGAGCATCCCCTACATAGGCACTCTGAAATATTTGCCGTGCCAGACGGTCATCCTGCTTGAGTTGCTTCAAAAGGGAAGCTTGGACAAACTGATTTCCACACAGATCGCACATATCCCATCCCAATAGTTGCTCGGCCACCTCTGGTTCCTGGAGGTGACTTTCTGCCGTGTCCAACAGCAACTTCATCATCTGAACTGCGGTCTGGGGGTCACTGTCACCGGTTTCATATAGTAGTTCCTGGGTGTCCATATCCTCCAGCTCTTCTACCGTCCAGCGCCGGACAGCATCGGGAAAGTCGGCAATCAGCAGTTCCCGGCAGGCCCACTCGTTTTCGGAAAAATCCCAGCGGCGGACCATATCCACCAGTTCTGTGCGGGTAAAATGGCGTGGCGGAGGCGTAGTGTCCTCCACAGAGACGGTGAAACTCAAAGTAATTTGTGGTCTGCTTTCTTCAGAAACCAGCTTGGCTCGTTCGGATGGGAGCAGAGAAGAAGTACTCCCAAAATCCCCGCACCAGCCACACTCCCAGCGGTTTCCCCGCACCATGATAGGACTGCCGCAGTGTGGACATCGGATTGTTGCCATACACAAGCCCCCTTTCTCACACTGTCATTGTATCGGTTATGACCTTACATATCAAGGGTGTTGCCAATGAGAATAGTCCTGATTATGGGACAATCATTTTCTTATTCTGATATATGAAACGATTTTGCAATGATAGGAGAAGAGACATTGACAAAGCTAGAGTGTTTTGTTGATATTTGCCAATATGTCCTTGTCGAATTTTGAAATTCCAGTTATACTAAATATAATATACATCCGTAAAAGGAATATAGGAAGAGTGAACCATATGCTGTATCCCGGCCTTTATGAACAAGTCATCAACAACGCCTTGAACCGCGAGCTCTCAGATATTCCTGAGACCCGCAAATCGGTTGCACCCATTGACAAGGCGGAGGCCTCCAAGGTGCTGGCACAGTATCTGGCGGACGTGGTGCAAAAGGGTTTGGAGAATGTGGTAGACAATGGCGGTGACACCACCACGCAGATCGACCTTACCAACAAGATTGTAGACCTTATCCAGAACACGACTCAAGAAGCTGACTTTGCCTTGCTAGGCGTTGATCAGCGGGCAGAGCAGCTCCTTGCGCTTTTGCGGGAGCAGGATCCACGGCTGGCGGTGGGCAAGACGGCTGCTGACCTGAGCCGGCCAGAGACCTCCATCGCCCAGAGCAGCCTGTTTACCGGGACAATCCATGAACCCCAGATGTACTCGGAACTGAAAAAGGAGATCGTTTCCGCCGACCGTATCGATATGTTGGTGTCCTTTATCAAGTGGAGCGGCCTGCGGCTCCTGATAGATGAGCTGCAAGAGTTTACCCAGAACGGTGGCGAGCTGCGGATCATCACCACCTCCTACATGGGAGCTACCGATGTAAAGGCCATTGAGGAACTGCGCAAGCTCTCCCACACCAGAATCAAGGTCAGCTACGACACCAAGCGCACCCGCCTCCACGCCAAGACCTATGTGTTTTACCGGGATACCGGCTTTACTACTGCCTATGTGGGCTCCTCCAACCTATCTAACGCCGCCATCTCCAGCGGATTGGAGTGGAATGTGAAGGTTACCCGCCGGGATCTGCCGGAGACCATCGACAAGATCGCCGCCACCTTTGAGAGCTACTGGAACTCCAGCGAGTTTGAGTACTACTCTGAGGATCAGAAGGAGCGGCTGGTCCGGGCACTGAAAGCGGAAAAATACTTCGACGCCAACAACGACGAAATGTACACCATGGATATTGCGCCCTACTCCTACCAGCAGGAGATTCTGGACAAGCTGGAGGCCGAGCGCACTGTCCGAGGCTATACCCGCAATCTGGTGGTGGCCGCCACCGGTACCGGAAAAACAGTGATTTCCGCCTTGGACTACAAGCGATTCCGCAAGCAAAATCCAGGGAAACCATGCCGCCTTCTCTTTGTGGCCCACCGGGAAGAAATTTTGCGGCAGAGCCTGTACACCTTCCGGGCAGTTTTGAAGGATGCGAATTTCGGGGAGCTGTTCGTGGGCAACTACAAACCCGAAAGTATTGACCATCTGTTTTTGTCCATTCAGACCTTTAACTCTCAGGATTTTTCCGCCAAGGGTGCTCCGAATTTTTACGACTATATTGTTGTGGACGAGTTCCACCATGCGGCAGCGCCTAGCTATCAGAAGCTGCTGACCTACTATCAGCCTCAGATCCTGCTGGGCCTAACCGCCACCCCGGAGCGTATGGACGGCAAAAGTGTATTGCCCTACTTCAACCACCGCATTGCCGCTGAAATCCGGCTGCCGGAAGCCATCGACCGGAAGCTGCTGTGTCCGTTCCAGTATTTCGGTGTCACCGATACCGTGGACTTGAGCACCCTAAAGTGGAATGCGGGTGGATACGACAAGGGAGAGTTGTCAAATCTCTACACCCTCAGTGGCGCCGTGGCCAATCGCCGCGCCGATCTGGTGGTGTCCTCGCTTCTCAAGTATGTGACCGATATTGACGAAGTCAAGGGCCTGGGCTTCTGTGTCTCCATTGAGCATGCGGAGTTTATGTGCCGGTATTTCAACAACCACGGCATTCCGGCCATCTTCCTGACCGGAAAATCCTCTGATGAGGATAGAAAAACTGCCAAAGGACGGCTGGTCAGCGGCGAGGTGCGCTTCATCTTCGTGGTGGACATCTACAATGAGGGCGTGGATATTCCGGAGGTCAATACCGTGCTGTTCCTGCGTCCCACCGAGTCTTTGACCATTTTCCTTCAGCAGCTGGGCCGTGGCCTGCGGCTTGCAGAGGACAAGGAATGTCTAACCGTGCTGGACTTTATCGGCCAGGCCAACAAGCGGTATAACTTCGAGGACAAGTTTGTGGCCCTGCTGTCCAATACCACCCGTAGCGTGACCCGAGAGATCAAGGATGGATTTGTCTCCGCACCCAAAGGTTGCTACATACAGCTGGAGAAGAAGGCAGCTAAGTACATTTTGAATAATATCCGTGCCTCCTATGGCAATACCGCCGGACTGGTATCCCGGGTGGCCAGCTTTGCGGAGGACAGTGGTCTGGAACTGACGCTTGCAAATTTCCTGGACTATTACCACCTGGATCCCAGGGCAATTTACAAGTTTTCTTCCTTCTCCCGTATCTGCGCCCGGGCGGATGCAATTGCGGACTTTAACGAACCGCTGGAGGATATACTCACAAAAGCGCTCGGACGATTGGCCGTTGTGGACTCCCGGCGCTGGATCCGCTTTTTGCTGGACCTGCTGCCCCGTCTGGACGATGTGGACTTTCCGGCGCTAAGCGATCTGGATCAGCGGATGCTCCAGATGTTCTACGTAACTGTTTGGGGCAAGGCAGCAGATAGTTGGGAATCCGATGAGGTGCTGGACAACCTGTATGCCCTTTCGGATGGTCCCGTGCTCCTGGGTGAGCTTTTGGATCTGCTCCGCCATCGGTATGAGCACATTGATTTTATTGACGAGCCGGTAGACCTGGGCTTTGGCTGCCCGTTGGATCTCCACTGCACCTATACCAGAGATCAATTGCTGGTGGCGATGGATTTTATGAAACCGGCCACGGTGCGCGAGGGTGTAAAATGGCTGCCGGAGAAGCAGCTGGACGTGTTCTTTGTGACGCTGAACAAGGCGGACAAGGACTACTCGCCCACCACCATGTATCACGACTACTCCATCAACGAAAACCTGTTCCACTGGCAGAGCCAGAGCACCACAGCGGCGGACTCTCCCACCGGTCAGCGGTACATCCACCACCGGGAACGTGGGAGCAAGGTGTTGCTGTTTGTCCGGGAGTTCAAGGCGGACCGGATCGCGGGTGGTGCAGCAGCCTACACCTTCCTGGGTACAGCTAACTATGAGACGCATGACGGGAGCAGGCCCATGAATATCACCTGGAGGCTGGATCGACCGATTCCGGCGAAGTTTTTGAAGAAGACAAATAAATTGGTGGTGGGGTGAAAATTATGATAAACAGCAAATTTTGGCCGCTTGCAAATTATTTAAGGACATGTAATGTATCTCGGATAGTTTTAACTTTTGAAGATATAGAGTCAATATTGGGTATCTCGCTATGCAAATCAGCAAGAGTATATGATGCGTATTGGCACCTATCACCAACACATATGCTTCCGAACGTTTGCCTAGAAGCTGGCTATAAAATTACAGACGTTGATCTAAAAAATGAGAAAGTGTGTTTTGTTAAACTATGACTGAAGTAGTAGCAGCCCTAATTTGGGATAAGGACAAGTTCTTGATCTGTCAGCGCCCGGCCAACAAGGCAAGAGGACTCCTGTGGGAGTTTGTAGGTGGAAAGGTGGAGCCAGGGGAGACCAAAGAACAGGCACTCATTCGTGAATGCCAGGAGGAGTTGGTTATCACTCTGGATGTGGGTGAAGTGTATATGGACGTGGTTCACGAATACCCCGATTTGACGGTCCACCTAACTCTGTTCTATGCCACCATCCAGAAGGGAGCGCCACAGAAGATGGAGCATAACGACATCCGGTGGATCACAGTGGACGAGATTGACCAGTACGAGTTCTGTCCGGCGGATGTGGAGATTCTGGAGAGACTGAAAACAGCCAGGTGATGCAAGTCCAGTGGCCACAAGGAGAAAGGACCAGCACAATATGAACATCATCTGCTTCGGCGATTCCAATACCTACGGCTACGACCCTCGAGGATATTTTGGCGGGCGCTATGAGGCGGACAGCCGGTGGGTGGACATTCTGGCTGCGGAAACCGGCTGGACTGTCTGCAATATGGGGCAAAACGGGCGGGAGATTCCTTCTTCTGCTCCACAATTTCCTACTGACATTGATCTGCTGATTGTCATGCTTGGCACCAATGATCTACTCCAGGGGAACAGCCCGGAGCAGGCCGCCAAGAAGCTGGAGAGGTTTCTCTCCGGCATCCGTCTGGAGCAAAGCAAGATACTCCTCATTGCACCACCGCCA
The DNA here is from genome assembly GCF_012027765.1 of Pseudoflavonifractor sp. SW1122. Classification (NCBI taxonomy): domain Bacteria; kingdom Bacillati; phylum Bacillota; class Clostridia; order Eubacteriales; family Oscillospiraceae; genus Pseudoflavonifractor; species Pseudoflavonifractor sp. SW1122. Next base: position 10,413 of record NZ_SJOS01000050.1, read on the forward strand.
ATGACCTTGGGTGAGTGGGTGCCCAGCCAGCAACTTATTGAGGATTCCCATACCTTTGCCCGGCTCTGTCAAGCCCTGGCGGAGCAGCTTGGCATCCGCTTTGCCGATGCCGGAAGGTGGGACTTCTCCTTGGCCTACGACGGCGTACACTTCACGGAGCAGGGGCACAAAGCCTTTGCCGCCGGACTTCTGGAGGAACTCAAATGAAACGAATCATCCCTTTTCTGCTGTCCATTCTGCTGCTGACCGGATGCAGTGGAGGTACCTCTGACGGCTCCTATGAGCAGATCACCCAGGAAGCGGCCAAAGAGATGATGGACACCCAGGAAGTGATTGTCCTGGACGTGCGGGAACAGAGTGAGTACGACAGTGGCCACATCCCTGGAGCGGTCCTGCTGCCGGTGGGTAGCATAGATGAGGAAACTGCCGCTGCCGTGATTCCTGAAAAGGATTCTACGGTGCTGGTCTACTGCCGCAGTGGAAACCGCAGCAAGACCGCATCCTCCACTTTGGCCGGACTGGGTTACACCAATATCTATGAGTTTGGCGGCATCAACACCTGGCCCTATGAGATAGAGCCGTGAGAATTCTGCAAAAGGGGAGAAGTTTGTTAAATGACAGGGGTGAGCGGCGTAAAATGTCCGCTCACCCCTGGTTTTGTTGTGCTCGGTCTGCCGGTTCCGTCAAGGTAATGGCATACACGGTGTTGATCTGCAACGGATAACTCTCTGCAATACTGCCATCAAAGTAGACCGTCACCACATCGCCCACAGAAATTGGACTGTACAGGCCGTCTTTGTTTTCTACGTCCAGAGATACGGAGCAATCAGCTCCGGTTGGGTAACCCTCCGTTTCAACGTAGATGAGAATATAAGTGTCGTGAACCTCCTGGACGACACCGGTGATGCTGGGCTCATTGGCAATGATGTAATTCATGCTGCGTGGGACACAGCTTACCAATGCCAACAGAATTATCACAAGGGAGGGAAGAACTGCTGTAATTCGTTTCATATCCAACACCTCCACACTTGATTTAATGATAACTTGTCTCCCTTTATGTACGAAGCAGGTTACAATACAATTTCGTATTTATAATCTTTCATAATTTTATCTGTTCCCTTTTTCTTGTATGAGCTCTCGCTGACAATTTTTCCGCCGCATTTCTGGGCAACACGATTGGAAGCGGTATTTTCCTGATTCACATAAATGGTTACTTTCTCAGCTCCTTGACTACGAGCATAATCTATCATTCCCTGAGCAATTTCAGTTGCATAGCCTTGACACCAAAAATTCTTATGTACGCAATAAGCAATGTCGTATACTTTCTTGTCATCACTTATTATGAAACTACATGTCCCTACCCGTTCTAAGGAATCCTTAAAAACAGGAATCAAGTAACAGCATTCTTCATCCTCGCCTAAGCCTTCTAACATTTTCAAATATTCAGCATCTATTTCTTCTTTTGCCTCATCTGGCAAATACTGTCCCATCTCTGGATTATTCCAGATACTATGTGCCCACAAAGCATCTTCTTTCGTGAATCCTCTTAGTAAAAGTCTTGAAGTCTTAATATCATTTATTTTCATAATGTCCTCCGTCAAGTTCAGCTTTTCATCGTTGCATCTTTCATCAAGGTATTCGCTTCACCAGCTGCGGTATCTTCGTCTGGGGTGCGCTTGCAGTCATGGAGAGCATGAGCGAAAGCGGTCATAGCCGTTTCTTGCGCCCTTGATTTGATGATATTGTAACACACCAATTCCAAGCTGTCATGCAAAGGACTATGACCCTAACGGCCAAGCATTTGTGCGGCCCTCTGTTCGTGGCATCATTATCCACGATGGGAAAGTGGCCATGGTGCATAGTCTGAAATATGATTATTATAAATTCCCTGGTGGTGGCATAGAAGACGGTGAGAGTTTGGAAGAGGCTCTCCTGCGGGAAGTTGCAGAGGAATCCGGCCTGCAAGTGATCCTTCCATCCATTCAGGAATACGGTCTTGTCCATCGGATACAGAAAGGACAGAAAGAGGCCAAGTTCATTCAGGACAATTATTATTTTCTGTGCGATGTAGAAGAAAAAGTTGGATCACAGCAATTAGATGGCTATGAAGCGGAAGAGCACTTCACACTGGAGTATGTCGATCCCACCCACGCTATCCGTATCAATCGTGAAGCAGATCATGGCCCTAAAGACAAAATCATGCTTGAAAGAGAAGCCAGAGTTTTGGAAATGATGATACAGGAAGGAATCATATGATTTTTCTTGAAACTGACCGCCTGCCTCCTGCGTAATGGTGCGGCGCAGGACGCAGGTATTATATACGACTATCGTGACAACGAGATCTGCGCCCGGTATCAGAGGGGCAGACAAAGGATTGTGACAGTATCGCTGCCTTAGTGGAACGCCGTAAGGATGATGTGGTGTCCGTGGATGTCTTCTTCATGGTTGCAGTTGCATGAAAAGAAACCGATGAAATGGTGGGCGAAATTGTGGTCATGCCCGAAGATGGCACAATCAGCTTGGGCTACACTTTGATCGTAGTAGTCATAAATAGCCGACAAATCGCCATGATAAAAAAGCAGAAGAAGGGACGGCAATCATCTGTGGTCAGAATAAACGGAGGGGCGGAGGTTACACCTCCGCCCCCCATCTGTGCCTGGGATAAATTCCGGTTCTTAGTTCAGCTTGGCGCCGTCCTTGAAGGCGTTGCCTACCTTTTCGCCCAGAACACGGTAGGTGAAGTGAATGGGGTCAAAGATAATGGGGCGCAGCTTCTCCGGGTCGATGGATCCCTCCCCGTCCAGCACAGACTCATCGGCGCTTACGTTGACGATCTTGCCTACCAGACGGCAGCTCTCCGGGTCATAGCTCACCAGTTGGCACTCCACCGCCATGGGCAGCTCGTCGATGAGGGGCGCATCCACAAATTCCGACTTGGTGGTGTGCCAGCCGGCCTTTGCCACCTTGTCCACCACATCGTTGCCGGAGGCAAGCCCCACATAGTCGCAGGCCACCGCCTGGTCCGCCGTGCCCATGCTCACGGTAAAGGCCTTGCGGGCCAAAATGTTGGCGGTGGTTTTATGGCCTTCACTGATGCACATGCTCAGCTCCTTGTCCTCGCTGATGCCGCCCCAGGCCGCGTTCATAGCGTCGGGGGTGCCGTCTTCGTTGTAGGTGGCCAGGATAAAGACCGGCTGGGGATAGGTCCAGGTCTTGGCTCCAAAATTCTTGCGCATATCAATCACTCCTTGTTTTTCCCATTATACCACAAGTTCCGAATTTGAAATATGGGGTTCGGTTGCCCATAATGAGGAGCTATGCTATGATAAGGAATACTTACCTTGGCCAACCGAACCGGACTTGATGAACAGAATGGAGAACCATATGAAAGAAGTAGATCCCAAAAACACCTCCAGGGCACTGGCCTTTGAACTGTGGATGAAGGCACCCATGCCCATGGTGACCCTGATGAAGACCCTGGATGTGACGCCCCTGGTGCGTCTGAGCCGGAAGAGAGGTTACAAATTCAACATGCTCCTGTGCTGGTGCATCGGAAAGGCGGCAGCGGAGATGGAGGACTTCTACCTGCTTCCGGTGGGGGACAAACTGATGCAGTATGACCGCCTGGCCGTCAATACGGTGGTGGCCACCCGAGACGGCGGCATCGCCACCTGCGACATTCCTGTTTCCACCGATTTGGAGCGGCTCAATCAAGATTATCTGAAGCTCACCGGACAGGTGCAAGAGGGTGGAGAGAGCTATGAGCTGGGTGAGGACTATATGGTCATCGGCACCTCCGCTCTGGCGGGGTATGAGATCGACGGTGCGGTGAATATTTACGCTGGATGCTACAACAACCCTTTTCTCATCTGGGGCAAGTATCGCAAGAAGTGGCTGCGGGCCACCTTGCCGGTGTCCTTCCAGTTTCACCACACCCAGCTGGACGGGATCCCGGCGGCAGAATTTCTGGAGCGGCTGCAGCGGCAAATCAAAGAAATTTAGCATTTTCCCTTGACTTTGACGCTCCGTCAACTGGTACCCTATTCCCAAGGAGGGCTATCTATGGAGTATTCCATTCAGGAGCTGTCGCGCCTGTCCGGGGTGACCACCCGCACCCTGCGCTGGTACGACCAGATCGGGCTGCTGAAGCCCAGCCGGGTGGCGGAGAGTGGCTACCGCTATTACGGTGGGGCGGAGGTGGACCGGTTGCAGGACATTCTCTATTACCGGGCCCTCGGGGTGGAGCTGGCCCGGATCAAGGAATGTCTGGACGATCCCTCCTTTGACCGTCTGGCTGCCCTGCGAAACCACCTGGCCGCTTTGGAGGCGGAGCGGGAGCGGCTGGAACAGCTCATCCGGTCGGTGAAAGACACCATCGGAGCGGAAGAAAGGAACGAGAGCATGAGCGACGAGCAGAAATTTGAGGCGTTCAAGCAGCGGGCTGTAGCCCATAATGAGGAAGTTTACGGAGCAGAGATCCGCGCCAAGTACGGCGACCAAGAGGTGGACGAGGCCAACGCCGCGGTGATGAACCTGACCCAGGCGCAGTACCAGGAGTGGACGGATCTGGGTCGGGAGATCCAGGAGCGGCTGGAGGCTGCCGTCCAGGCCGAGCTGTCCCCGGAGGGTGAGGAGGGCAAGGAAATTACCGCCCTCCACCGCCAGTGGTTCACCATCACCGGGAACCGGTACGACCCGGCCAAACACCGGGGGATCGCGGAGCTCTATGTGATGGATGAGCGGTTTACCGCCTACTACGACAAACAGGTGCTCGGCTGCGCCCGCTTTTTGCGGGACGCCGTTGTCCACTGGGTAAAATAAGAATGAAGCAGGCCCCCGGTTTTTTTCACCGGGGGCCTGCTCCTATTTCCTGTTCGGTTTTCGTTTAATGGCCAGCAACCGAATGAAATCCTCAAACAATGAAGTGTCCACTGGCTCAAACATCAGCCATTTTCCATCGTGGTAAGTTGGCGTTTCATCATAAATGTTTTGAACTTCCGGAACGTAATGCTCTTTGTCGTTCTCGAATTTCAAGCGCTCATCCTTGCCCAAGATGACCATAAACCCGATGCAGTTTTCTCTGGCATAGAGCGCGCACAGGGTTTTGCCGCCCCGGCGGTATTTGTACTCATAGGTCCATGCCTTTCCACCGCTGCCCCACAGGCGCTCCATGTCATATTTCTCGTCAATCAGAGCGCATAGTTGTGTCCAAATCTCATATAAGGGTTTCCCCACTAAAGTTGTCATCTGCTCCGTGCTTGGCGCGATCTCAGGCATGACAGCCGCCTCCTCGATTTACTTCTTTTCCACCGGGATCCAGACCTCGCAGTAGTAGTCCTGATCCTGGATTCCATCCTCAAACTTGCTGGCGTCGCTGTATAGCTCCACATTGATACCCGCGGCGATCTTGTAGTCAGGGTTCGTGGGCAGCCACTGGGAAAAGATCTTCTGGTTTAGTCCCTGGAGCGCCTGAGGCATCTGACCAGTGCAGGGGAATACCGCCCAAGTATGAGCTGGAATGGTGCGGGTGGTGAAGCCGTCCGGGATCTCCTTGGCGGGATCGTAGTTGTCGGCGATGAGATATTCAAATTCAGTTCCGCCCATACTCTCATCCAAGTTGATGCCGTACATGCCGCACACTGCCTTGCCGCCTCCTGTACCGAAGTGCTCCGCCCAGAACTGGGGAACCTGGACCACGGCATCCTCATACTTGAAGGTCTTTGCCCGGCAGAGCACTGTAAACGACTCTTTTTTCATAATCTTACAATCCATGTTTTGACCACCTTCCAATGTCACTTTGATCCGAAGCGGAGCAAAGGAACGGACCGCGACTCCGCTTTTTCGCAGTGCGGCAGGTGTGAGGCCATGGAATCGGGCAAAGGCTTTGGTGAAGCTGTCCGGCGAGTCATAGCCGAACTCCAGCGCGATGTCGATGATTTTCCGGTCCGTCGTGAGGATCTCCAGCCCGGCGGCGGAGAGCCTGCGCTGGCGGATGTAGTCGCCCACCGTCATGCCGCACAACATAGCAAATCCCTTCTGAAAGTAGAAGGGGGACAAGGCCGCCTGATGTGCGATCTCCCGGATGGTCAGATCCTCCCGGAGATGTTCCTCGATATACTGGATCGCCTGATGAATGCTTGTTACCCAATCCATTGGTCACACCGTCCTTCTGGATTCAGCATATCGGAAAGGAACGGACTTTGCCCGATTTTCCGTGCTCATATTTGTCCGGCGGCGTTGTCACAGCACAGCTCTTAGGACCGATCTTCCGGAAAAACCTTATGCTTTTTTCCTCGTCAAGAAAACGCCGACCAGTGCCACAATCAGGGCCAAGGGCGCCAGACGGACAAAGCCCCATTCAAAGACGTGGATGGCCACGCCCATGACGGCAGTTTCCGGGGCACTGTAATCCCAGCCCAGGTAAGGGCTGTTCACCACGGCCAGAACTGCGGCGACGGTCAGGATGCCCACGCACACCGCGATGAACAGCCAGTGGACGGCCGAGCGCCGCATGGCCTTTCTCCGGGCAAACTGCAAATTGATGATCTCCAGCTTTTCCGAGAGGGCTTTGACGGTATCTGCCTCCGACTCCACCACATTCCCTCCAAGCAGCGTGCTCACGGGTGTCTCCAGGGCCTCCGACAGGGCAATGAGCAGATCGGAGTCCGGGACGGACAGCCCCTGCTCCCATTTTGAGATGGTCTGCCGCACTACATTCACCTTGACCGCCAGCTCCTGCTGGGAAAGACCCTTAGATTTCCGGATGGCTTTGATGTTTTCATTGAGCATGTGGGCTCACTCCTTTCGCTCCCCATTGTAGGCAAAGCGGCCCGTTGCCGCAAGCAACGCAGAGTAACACGGCTTATTTTTGCAGTTCTCGCCGCAAATCGTCCAGATACAGCTTCTGCTGACGCTTTAGATAGCTGGGGACAAAGGGGCGCATCCACCAGTGCTTGGCGTTGACCGTCTCGGTGCAATGGAGCCGGGTGCCGCCCTCTGCCACCTCAAAGATCCCCTCCCAGGAGCCGGACATATTACCGTTTTCCATGGTGAAGGCCCATCGGCACAGGGGCTGGCAGGCCGTGACGGTAAAGTCTGTGGCGTAACCGCTTTTGGTGTGCTCCACGAAATGGGTTTCGTCCAAGATTTCCACCTGGGCCAAGTCGCTGCGCCAGGCGGTATTTGTGAGGTCGGTCACCGTCTGCCACACCCGCTTCACCGGGCAGGAAAAATTGACCGTTACCTTGGAGGTTGCCATAAAATCACCCCTTCTTTGGCTTCTTGTTCAGTTTCAAGTTGATACCCCGGCGGTCCGCCGCTTGCTGGAGCAAATCCACAGCGGCGAGGGCCCACTCCTTGATTGGTTGGCCTTCCAATTCCGGCCTGCTGTCCATAAGAGCCATTACGGACTGTAAATCTTCCAGGGGCAGGAGATACACCGCCGTGTTGAAAAGCGCCTTGCGGCGGCCGTCGTTGTAATGGGCCAGAAGTTTCTCCCAAATCGCTAGCTTTTCCTCCAACTGGGCCAGGTAGGCTTCCGGCTCAATCTCCCTGGCCTGGGCAATGTCCTGCTGCCGGTTCCGGTGGGGCACAAAGGAGTCCCCGTCGTCGAAACCGTCGTAGCGGGAACAGGGGTACTCCGGACACTCCCAGCAAAACAGAACGCCGCCGTGGTCCAGGGAGCACTTGGCGATGGCACAGTTCTGATTGCCCGACCCACCGCCGCAGCCGGGACAGTAGCCGCCCAAGTGCATGGAGCACAGGCAGCAGTTCAGTCCGCAGAGGGAGAAGCGGGTTTCTTCCCTGGTAAAGCCTTTCATAACCTTACCTCCCTTCAAAACCACAATGCCTGCTCTCCCCGGAACACCGGGGTGTCCCCTTGGGCGTAGGGGTCATAGCGGTTTTCGTTACAGCCGAATTCCTGGAGAAAGCAGATCTGTCCCGCCTCGTTCCAGCGGATGAGGGAGAGACCGTCAAAGCTCTGGATGGTGCCGTCTGTCATGGCGCAGCGGAAAGCCCACTCCACCACGGTCTGGTCTCCCTTGTGGAAGTACTCTCGGATATCCCAGTGTTCCACGGTGCCCCGGGTGTTCCACTCGTCAAACCACAGTTTAATTTTTCTATTGCCGTGGTACTCCGGCCCCCAGCTCTCTATATACACGGCGTCGGGGGCAAAGAGCTCCTCAATGCCCGTGTCCTGCTTGTCCAGCCACATGGAAAACCAGCGGCGGACCTGTGCTTCCCTCTGTTCCTGCATATCCATAGCTGCCTCCAACTCCATTACACGCATTTCACCGGCTGCCGGATGACGGTTTTCAGCTTTTCCGGCTTGCACCGCCGTACATCACTCAAATAGATCTCATGGTGGAACCGACCCTGACTGAAATCCAACGCATAGCCCTGTTCCGTGGCGTACGCCTCCATGGCCGCCACGGTGGCGGGCTCATCGTCATAGGGACCCAGGTGCATGCACTGGACACAAAGCCT
>NZ_SJOS01000051.1:0-18665 GCF_012027765.1 Pseudoflavonifractor sp. SW1122
GGCGGAGGGGGAAGTGTGCGCCCAGCAGCTGGCCCCCTATCCTCCCGGCATCCCCGTGGTGGCCCCTGGTGAAAAAGTAGACAAAAAACATCTGGCCTATTTGGCCCAGATAGGATATAATACGAAGTATATCAAAGTGGTCCATCGTTGACTCAACGTAAGGGGGAGATCCTATGAAATTGATCATTGCTATCATCAACCATGACGACGTGGGTACCGTGACCCAGAACCTGTCCAAGAAAGGGTTTTCGTCCACCCGTCTGTCCACCACCGGCGGCTTTTTGATGGCGGGCAACGTGACGTTGCTCATCGGCGTGGAGGACGAAAAGGTGCAGGCAGTGATGGACATCATCCGGGAGTACTCTCACAGCCGCAAGCAGCTCATCCCCACCGCCTCTGAGATGACCTATGGGTACATCCCCACCATGCCTGTGGAGGTCACCGTGGGAGGCGCCACCGTGTTCGTGGTGGATGTGGAACGGTTTGAACGGCTGTGATGGACTTGCCCCAGACCCTCTCCCACGCCTATCTCATCACCGGAGGCAGTGAGCAGCAGCGCCAGGAGCTGGCCCGCCGCATGGCGGCGGCCTATCTGTGCACCGGCCAGCCTGCGCCCTGCGGCGTGTGCCGCCACTGCCGGAAGGTACAGGGCGGCATCCACCCGGATGTGCAGTGGGTGACCACCCTGGCGGACAAGCGGGAAATTACCGTAGATCAGGCCCGGACCCTCCGGGCCGATCTCTATGTCACCCCCAATGAGGGGGCCAGAAAGGTGTATATCATCGACCCCGCCGACGCCCTCAACCCGGCGGCCCAGAATGCGCTGCTGAAAAGCCTGGAGGACGGCCCTGCCTACGGGGCCTTTCTTCTGCTGTGCCAGCAGCCCGGGCGGCTGCTGGAGACGGTGCGCAGTCGATGCGAGACCCTTTCCCTGCCCCCCCAGGAGGACCAGCCCGACCCCCAGCAGCTGGAGAAGGCCCAGGCCCTGGCCCAGCTGCTGCTCACAGGCTCTGAGCTGGAGGTGGCCCAGCAGCTCACCGCTCTGGAGCTGGAGAAGCCCAAGAGCGCCCAGCTGCTGGAGCTGCTCTCCCTCACCGAGGGGTGCGTGGCCGGACAGCTGGCCCAGCATCCCCAGCGCGGGGTGAAGCTGCTGCAAATTTTGAAGCAGTGCCGGGAAAACGGGGTGTACAACCCCGGCGCCGGCCATGTGCTGGGCTGGGTGTGCGCCCGCCTGTTCGCCTGATTTCGATATACGACGGAGGAACATCCATGACAGAGATCATCGCAGTCCGCTTCAAAGCGGGCGGAAAGCAGTATTATTTTGACCCCCAGGGCCTCACCGTCCCCCAGGGCGCCGGGGTCATTGTGGAGACGGGAAAAGGGGTGGAATACGGCACCTGTTCCCGGTCCAACGCCATGGTCCGGGACGACGTGGTGGTGCAGCCCCTGCGCCCCGTGGTGCGTTTGGCCACCCAGAAGGACGAAAAGCAGATTCAGGACAACCACCGCAAGGAAAAAGAGGCCATGAAGATCTGCCAGCAGCTGGTGGAGCGCCACGGCCTGGACATGAAGCTGGTGGAAGTGGAGTACAGCTTCGACGGCAGCAAGATCATCTTCTTCTTCACCTCCGAGGGCCGGGTGGACTTCCGGGCCCTGGTGAAGGACCTGGCCAGCATCTTCCGCTCCCGCATTGAGCTGCGGCAGATCGGCGTCCGGGACGAGGCCCGGATGCTGGGCGGCCTGGGGATCTGCGGCAAGCCCTTCTGCTGCCACCAGTTTTTAGACGAGTTCCAGCCGGTGTCCATCAAGATGGCCAAGACCCAGAACCTGTCCTTGAATCCCACCAAGATTTCGGGCACCTGTGGCCGTCTGATGTGCTGTTTGAAGTACGAGCAGGAGGCCTATGAGGACGCCGTGAAGCGGTGCCCCAAGCAGGAGTCCTTTGTGGAGTGCCCCGACGGCGTGGGCAACGTCACCGCCGTCAACCTCCTGCGGGAGCAGGTGAAGGTGCGGCTGGAGGACTCCACCGAGCAGCCCAAGACCTACCGTACCACCGAGATTCGGGTGGTGCGCAACGGCAAGGGCAAGCGCCCCGAGGACTATGTGGCCCCTCCCAAGGAGGAGCTGGAGAAGCTGCGCTACATTCCCCCCGAGGAGGAGCGCAGTATGGGCAGCACCGCCAGTCTGGCGGCCCTGTTGGAGCAGTATATGGGGGCCTATGGGGACGGCGAGGAGAAGAAGTCCTCCTCCCGCAATCGCCGCCGCCGTGGCGGCGGGGCCAAGAAGGAGGCCCAGCCCCAGCCGGACAAGCAGCCGAAGGCCAAAGCCCCTCAGCAGGGCGGCGGGGCCAGCAAGCGGGGCGGCGCCAAGCAGCCCCAGGCCCAGAAGGGCGGACAGCCGCCCCGCCAGGGCCAAAAGCAGCCCCAGCCGAAGCCCCAGCAGCAGGCCAAGCCCAAGCCCGCCCCTCAGCAGCAGCCCCAGAACCAGGCCGGAGAGGGCGGCGAGAAGCGCCGCCGCAGTCGGCCCCACCATCGGAGGAAAAAGCCCCAGAGTGGCAACGAGGGGTAACAAATGAAGAATGAAAAATGAATAATGAATAATTATGGTGTGCCGCTTTGCGGCACGGATTTTGATTTGTGGTGCAGCCCGGAGGACTTTCACCTTGGCTCCCCCTCCGGGGGAGCTGGCAGCCCGTGAGGGCTGACTGAGAGGGTGCCCTCTCCGTCACAGCTGACGCTGTGCCACCTCTCCCAGAGGGAGAGGCAGGCCAGGGTCCCGATGCGATACGGATTTCTATGGTTGCAGAAACTGAAGGGCCTGCATTCTTCATTTTTCATTATTCATTACTCATTCAAAAGGTGCAGCCGAAAGACTGCACCTTTTTCACAAGGAGGACTCTATGAAAACCTACCAAGCGGTGCTCTACGACATCGACGGCACCCTACTCAACACCGTCAACATGAACATGTACCCCCTCCTCCGTATTATAAAGGAGGAGCTGGGAGAGGAGCGTACCCTGGCCGACGTGGTGAAATTCATGGCCTACACCGGCATGAAGGTCATGGACGAGCTGGGCATCCAGGACCCCCAGGCCACCTACCAGCGCTGGGTGCGCTACGTCAACGAGTATCCGGAGGGGGCCACCCCCTACCCCGGCATGGTGGACACCCTGGAGAGATTGCAGCAGCTGGGGGTGCGCCAGGCGGTGGTGTCCTCCAAAATGCGGGCCCAGTACCAGATTGACATGGTGGGCAACGGCCTGGACCAATACATGGAGACGGCGGTGCTGGAGGAGGACACCCAGCTCCACAAGCCCAACCCCGACCCCCTGCTGGAGTGCCTGCGCCGTATGGACCTGAAACCGGACCAGGTTTTGTACGTGGGCGATACCCCCTCGGACAGCAAGGCCGCCCAGGCCGCAGGCATCGACTTTGCCTATGCTGCCTGGAACGGCGTGGACTATGGCAGCGTGGACCATGCCGCCCATATTCTGGAGAAACCCGGCGATTTGCTGTCCCTGTTTCACGCAGAACACTGAAAAGAAACGGAAAATTTTTCTCTCAGCGGGAATGGAATCCACAGGCGTCCATTCCCGCTGATTTTTTAATAAAAATTCAAAAGGGGGAACAAATCGGTGTCAAAAAATCGGTTTCGGGAAAAGATTACCAGTGGAATGTAGCGAAATATCTAAAAGATGGGTTGAATACAGGGGGTGGTTTTGGTATGATGGTGAAAATAGCGGGCGTGTGTGTGGACAAATTCCAGGCACCTCCGCGGAAACCGCAGGATCATGAAAGGGAGGATGTAGAACATGAAACCAGCGTTGAAACGAAACTTGCGACGCACCATCTCTGCAACCCTGGCAACGCTCCTGGCAACTGGACTGGTAGCCCCGGCCCTGGCTGCCCGGTACTCCGGCGCGGAGGTCTATGACCACGTGCTGGACATTCGGGAGGAGCACTTCCAGAACACCATTGCCTTTGACGAGAATGGGAATGCCAACTTCACCGGTGATGAGTGGTATGACCAGAGCGAAGTCATCGGCATCAACCGTGAGCGGGCCAAGAGCCAGTTCATCTCCTATCAGGACACCGCCACCGCTCTGAAGGCAGAGCAGTCCGTGCTGGACGACGTGGGTCCTGAGACTTCGGACTATTACATGCTGCTGTCCGGCAAGGACTGGGACTTCGCCCTGGTGAAGACCCCCGAAGAGGCCAAAAAGGTAGACGAGACCTATCTGGCCAAGGACTACACCGGGGACGCCTTCCAGCCTGAGTACGTGCCCCAGGCCTGGCAGACCTACCGCAATGAGGACGGTACTTTTAAGTACGACGAGCCCATTTACACCAACCAATCCCTGCCCTGGATCAACAACTTCGAGGGCTCCAGCTACGGCAACCCCCACGCCCCCACCGTATACAACCCCGTGGGCTACTACCGCACCACCTTTGAGGTGCCTGAGAACTGGGATGGACGGGATGTGTTCATCTCCTTCCAGAGCGTGGAGTCCGCCTACTACCTGTATGTCAACGGCCACAAGGTGGGCTATTCCACCGACGCCTTCACTGCCCACGACTTCAACATCACCCCCTACCTCACCGAGGGTGAGAACACCATCGCTCTGAAGGTGTTCCGTTGGTCCATCGGCAGCTGGCTGGAGAACCAGGACTTCATCCGCCAGAGCGGCATTTACCGTGATGTGTATCTGTACGCCAAGGACGAGGCGGAAATCCGGGACTTCTTCGTGAAGACCCAGTTTGACGACCGCACCAGCGAGGACAGCGACGTGAACGTCACTGTGGAGACCGACGTGCGCGCCCTCCACAATGAGCAGGCGGGAACTTACACAATTTCCTCCTACATTGTGGATCACTCCGGTAAGACCGTGGCCACCGCCGACCATCAGACCGTGGAGCTGAAGGCCGCGGGTTCCTATGAGGACAAGCTGTCCGACGCGGGCACCACCGTCACCAGCACCATGAAGGTCGAGAACCCCGCCAAGTGGTTCCCCGACACCCCCAACCTGTACTCTCTGGTGCTGGAGCTCAAGGACGCCGACGGTAACGTCATGGAGTCCGTGGTGGAGCGCATCGGCTTCCGTGAGATCTACAAGGTGGACATCGACAATCAGGGCCACGAGCAGATGCAGATCACGGGCCGTCAGGTGGTGCTGCGTGGTGTCAACCGCCACGACACCGATCTGGAGACCGGACATGCCCTCACCTTCGAGGACTACCTCACCGATCTGACCCTGATGAAGGAGTACAACCTCAACGCCATCCGTACTGCTCACTACCCCAACGACAAGGCCCTGTACAACCTGGCCGATGAGCTGGGCCTGTACGTGTGCGCTGAGGCCAACATCGAGAGCCACGCCGCCGCTATGAACGGCGTGAAGGTGCCCACCGGTACCGGACAGGGTATGCCCGAGTGGGTCGCCACCGTCACCGACCGTGTGGCCACCAACCTGGAGATGTACAAGAACAACCCCAGCGTCATCATGTGGTCCCTGGGCAACGAGGCCACCTACAGCTACGCTCCCCTCAACGAGGACTACGGCTTCTGGGTTGCCTCCATGTACCTGCTCAAGCGTGACCCCGACCGTCTGCGCAAGTACGAGCGTGAGAGCGAGAACTATCAGCACCCCTACGTGAAGACCAACGGCCAGAACCCCTGGAGCACCGACGTGCGTAAGAACAACATCGTGGACGTGCAGTCCACCCAGTACGTGCTGCCCAACTACGTGGCCGGCTACCATGGACGCATGCCCTTCCTCCACTCCGAGTACAACCACGCCATGGGCCAGGCCTACGGCAACGCACTGGAGCACTGGGATGCCATCCGTGAGAACGACCAGGCTCAGGGCGGCTTCATCTGGGACTACATTGACCAGTCCATCCGCACCGTGCGGGACAACGGCGATGGCACCTATGACGAGTTCTGGGGCTACGGCGGCGACTGGATCGACCCCAACAACAACGACAACGCCTTCTGCGGCAACGGTCTGGTGTTTGCTGACCGCACTCCCTCTCCCAAGCTCACTGAGGCCAAGAAGGTCCACCAGCAGGTGAACTTCTACCTGGACGACCTGACCGTCACCTCCGGCCAGGACGTGACCTTGCAGGTGGTCAACGAGTATGAGAACACCAGCCTGGACGCCTTCGACATCACTTGGAAGCTCACCAAGGACGGCCTGACCGAGCTGGGCAGCGGCACTCTGGACCTGAACACCCCCAACATGGACGGTCAGTCCCTGATGAGCGGTCAGCAGGTGGAAGATGTGACCATCACCCTGCCCGAGTTTGAGGCCAAGGAGGGCAGCGACTACCTGCTGGACATCTCCGTCACCCTCAAGAACGCCACCAACTGGGCCGAGGCCGGTCACGAGGTGGCCTATGAGCAGTTCCAGCTCAACCCCGACGACGCTCAGACCTCTGAGACCCAGGTGCCCGACAAGGCCTTCGAGTCCACCCAGCGGGTGGGCGACGAGCTGACCCTCACCGGTACCACCGACAACGGCCAGAAGTTCGAGATCGTGCTGAACACGGAGAGCGGCACCATCGTCTCCTACAGCCTGGACGGCAACGTGGTCATGACTCAGGGCCCCGAGCAGAGCCTGTACCGCGCTGAGACCTACAACGACACCACCGTGGCCAAGAACGCCAACCTGAAGAACGCCGGCGCCACCGAGAACCTGTCCAACCTGGAGGTCTCCGTGAACACCAGCGAGAACAAGGTGCTCATGGCCATGAACGGCACCATGAAGGTGTCCGCCTCTGCCCTGATGGCCTACGAGATCTACGGCAACGGCGAGATCGTGGTCCTCAGCCAGTTCATCCCCACCAGCAACTTTGCCCCCAACGGTCTGCCCAAGATCGGTGGTCGTATGATCATCAACGGCGACTATGACAACCTCACCTTCTATGGCCGTGGTCCCGACGAGAACTACGTGGACCGCCAGAGCGGCTCCACCGTGGGCGTGTACACCTCCAAGGTGTATGATCCCGACGACGCCATGGGCGAGAACTCCAACTGGGACGGCAAGAAGATGCTCAAGCCCCAGGAGAACGGCAACCGCTCCGACATCCGCTGGACCGCTCTGACCAATGACCAGGGCGTGGGCCTGATGGTCACCGGCGACGGCCTGCTGGAGACTTCTGCCAACCACTACACTGCCGAGGACATGAACTCCGGCACCTACAACAGCGCCACCTATCGTCATCCCAACCAGGTTCCTCAGCGTCAGGAGATCGTGTGGAACATCGACCTGCACCAGAACGGTGTCAGCGACACCGCCTTCATGGGTCACAAGCCTCTGGACGGCTACTTCTTCCCCACCAACCAGAGCTACTCCTACTCCTATCGCATCTCCCCCGTCAACACCAACGACGTGGGCCAGCTGATGGACAAGAGCAACGAGGGCTTTAAGGTTCCCACCTCCTCTTACCCCATCACCGGCATCTACATCAACGACAACGCTGTGGCCGGCTTTGACGTGGGCAGCGAGACCGGCGCCAGCTACACTCTGGCCGCCAACGAGTCCATCGAGTCCGTCACCGTGGACGGCACCAACGACTTCACCGTCACCTACCACGAGGACGGCACCCTCACCGTCTCCGCCACCAACAGCTATGGCCAGGAGTTCAACTATGTGGTCAAGCTGGGCCGTGAGGGCAAGGAGCTGGACCGCTCCGTCCTCTCCAAGGTCAAGGTGGACAACAACTACAACGGCCAGCCTGGCTCTAACCTCATCGACGGCAACAACAACTCCATCTGGCACTCCAACTGGAGCATCACCACTCCCATGAACAAGCTGTGGTTCATGGTGGAGCTCAAGGACGAGACCGCCATCAACGGCATCCGCTACCTGCCCCGTCAGGACAGCACCAACCTCAACGGCGCCTATGGCCAGCATGAGATCTATGTCAGCTCCAAGCCCATCGATCAGCTGACCAGCGATGTGAGCAGCGGCGACTGGACCAAGGTTGCCACCGGCAGCTGGCCCAAGACCAAGGACTGGAAGTCCACCGCCTTCGGCGAGATGGTCAACGCCAAGACCGTCATGGTGGTGCCCAAGACCACCTACGGCGACACCGAGAACGCCTGGGGCTCCGGCGCTGAGTTCCGTGTCACCGCCGGCACCGTCATCAACGCCGCCGACGTCACCGTCAACCTGGAGGACAGCTACACCTACAAGGGTGAGGCCGTCCGTCCCGCCCCCGAGGTGAAGCTGGGCGACCAGACCCTCATCCGTGGCGTGGACTACACCGTGGAGTACACCGACAACGAGGCTGTGGGCACTGGTAAGCTCACCATCAACTTCTGCGGCGCCTTCGCTGGCGATGCCATCGAGAAGGAATTCAACATCGTGGAAGGCCAGCAGCGCACCCTGACCCTGACCCTGGGCGACCGCACCACCGAGAAGCAGGTGTATGTGGGTCAGACCGTCACCCTGGAGGCCGGCGAGGCCCCCGAGAACAAGATGTTCGACCACTGGTCCGCCAACAACGACGGCGTGAAGTTCGCCGACGCCAACAGCGAGACCACCACCTTCGTGATGCCCGACGCTGACGTCACCGTCACCGCCAACTATGTGGATGCCTACACCGTCACCGTGGTGGGCGGCTTCCTGGACGAGGACGGCACCATCACCTCTCAGAAGTACAAGGTCGGCTCCTCCGTGGTCTTCTACGCCGACATCCCCGAGGGCAAGGTCTTCGACGTGTGGACCATTGACAGCGAGGATGCCAGCATCACCGACCCCGCCCGGAACCCCGGCCTGATGAACTCCACCCCCGCCCACGACATCGTGGTCACCGCCAACTTCAAGACCGACCCCGACTACTTCGCCGTTCTGGATACCCTGCCCGATCACCACTATCTGGGCACCACCTTCACCGCTCCTGAGACCCTGCGCATCGTCCAGGGCGACCAGGAGTCTGAGGCCGCTGTGACCTGGAACGAGGCTCAGGTGAAGGCCATTCAGGACGCCGCCTCCGTGTGCACCCTGCCTCTGACCGGTACCGTGGCCGATCACGAGATCTCCACCACTGTGGCTGTGGTGCCCGGCAACGTGGTCTACTTCGTGGACAACGGCTCTGAGACCTTCTCTGAGCTGGCTCAGAACATCCTCAAGTACAACGCCACCACCGTGCTCAACACCACCCCCGACCAGTTCTACACCGAAGAGAGCGGCTGGGGCTGCACCAACCCCGAGTCCCAGGTGGAGACCCACAGCGACTACGGCACCGATGCCTATTCCACCATCCGCAACATGACCGACTCCAAGGGCGAAGACCCCAACGACGGTCGTGGCAAGCCCCTGACCTACCAGTTCGACAACCTGGAGGCCGGCACCTATCAGGTGTTCGTGGGCTACAAGAACATCTGGTATCAGACCACCTGGCAGCGCAACGCCACCATCGAGCTGCTCCAGGGCGACAACGTTCTGGCTTCCGTGGAGAAGAACCTGAACGTGGAGAAGGGCCAGTTCGTCCAGATGGAGATGGAAGTCACCGAGGCTGGCAGCGTTGAGCTGAAGATGACTCCCAAGGAGAGCGCCAACGCCAACAACGACATGCTGGTCAGCTACATCCTCATCACCAAGGACGGCGAGGTTGTGGAGCCCGAGGAGTACACCGTCACCGTGAACACCCAGGGCGAGGGCACCGCTACTGCCGAGCCCACCACCGCCACCGCTGGCACCACTGTGACCCTGACTCAGACCGCTGCCGAGGGCTGGCACTTCGTGGAGTGGAAGAGCGAGGAGGTTACCGTCAGCGATAACACCTTCGTGATGCCTGAGGGCAACGTCACCGTTACCGCCGTGTTCGAGAAGGACGCCGCCCCCGGCGAGGTCAACAAGACCCTGCTGGAGAAGACCGTCAAGTATGCCGATACCCTGTCCACCGAGGGTGTCACCGACACCGCCAAGAAGGCCTTTGAGGACGCTCTGGCCAACGCAAAGACCATCCTGGCCAAGGATGACGCCACCCAGGAAGAAGTCAACGCCGCTTGGGACGCCCTGCTGGAGGGCATCTGGGGTCTGGGCCTGACTCAGGGCGACAAGACCGTGCTGAACCTGGTCATCGAGCGTGCCGAGTCCATGATGGAAGAGGCCGACAAGTACGTGGAAGCCAACTGGCAGCAGCTGGTGGACGCCCTCAAGGCCGCTCAGGACGTGGCCGCTGACGGCGACGCCATGCAGGAGGATGTGGACGCTGCCACCGATGCCCTGCTGGATGCCATCCTGGCCCAGCGCTTCAAGGCCGACAAGTCCATCCTGGAAGACCTCATCGGCAAGGCCAAGGGCATCGACCTCACCGGCTACACCGCTGAGTCCGTGGCCACCTTCCGCACCGCTCTCAAGGCCGCCCAGGACGTGATGGCCAACGCCAACCTGTCCGAGGACGACCAGAAGATGGTGGACGACGCTGTGGCCGCTCTGAGCGCCGCCATGGACGGCCTCACCGCTGAGGGTGAGACCCAGCCCAGCGACAAGCCTGAGGCCACGGACAAGCCCGAGGCTACCGACAAGCCTGAGGCCACCGATAAGCCCGAGGGCACCGACAAGCCCGACGCCACTCAGAAGCCTGAGGGCGAGAAGCCCGCTCAGACTGGCGACACCAACAACGTGATGGTTCCCGTCATCGTGGTCGTCGTCTGTGTGGTGTGCCTGCTGGCCGTGGTTGTGGTTGCTCGCAAGCGCAGCAGCAAGCACTAATCGACGCCTGAGCGCACATTAGAGCTCTGATAAGCGACAAGAGCCCGGAGGAAGCATTGCTTCCTCCGGGCTTTTTTGTCCGTTTATAGGGCTCCCTTGTGCCACAGGAGCGGTCAGCCACTAGGATGATGGAAGGATTGTACTCCTCCGATTTCTCAGGCGGAAACCAGCGCCCCCGCCGGGGACGCTCCGCTGGGCCCCCTTTCTCAGCGATGAGAAAGAGGGGAAAGAATCGCCAAAGGCGGGGCCTTCCCCCGCCTTGTGGAATCCACCCCGCGGTACTGGCTGTCCCTGCGTGCTCCTATTTTCGGCCCTTGGACGGGTGGGGTCACATGGATGGCATGGAAGTTCCACAGAATATACCTGCTTCTGTGGAAACTTGTACTTCTATCGCCGGGGCCTTACCCGGGTGGGCCGCTGTTCCCAGCGATCGGCGGCGGGAACGCCGCTTCTCCGGGGTGAGGCCCTGGAAGGAGAGGCACCATCTCACAGAGAAGGGGGCGCTTCCCATAGACTTGCCAGGCCATCCATGTGACCCCACCAGGGCCTGGGCCGACCATAGCCTTGACGCAGGTCCAGCCTCGTACCCCAGGGAGGTCCTTAGGGGGGAACGCCCTAAGCGGCTTTTCGTCCATTTTGGCCAGTCAAAATGGACCCCCAGCGGGAAGCGTCCCCACCGGGCTGGCAAGCCTGAACTGGGTCCGAAAAGAAGGACAATCCCCCTGTGATTGAAAAAATATCCCCGTGAAACCGAAGCTTCACGGGGATCGCTTGAAACTACAAATTCAAATACATGGGAATACAGCCCTCAATAAAACGATTGGACGGCATTTCCATCAGCTCCACAAAGGAGTCAAATCCATGACGCTGATAGAAGGTTACGGCTTCGGGCACCGAGTATAACACAATGTGGTTTGCTCCACACTGTGTTTCCACAATGGTGTAGATTAACTGGATGAGATAGTACAGGCAGTAGTCGCTCCAATGCCCCTGATCTTCGCCGGAGTTGGGAAACACCTGATGTTGATACGTTTCATCCAGAGCAAAAATCTTAATTTCAATGGCGGGTGTGAGATGGAAGTGGGAGCCGGAGTGAATCACAATGCCGCTGCATGACAGGGCTGCAATTCCCACAAGCTCTGTTTTTTCTGCGTCAGCCCAGAAACAATACGGTACGGCATCCTCATCCCACAAGAATTTCTCCCGAAAATAGTCGTTGATACCGGCATGGCCGCAGTGAAAGGAAATCTGGTCCAGATCCTCTGGGGTGGCCTGAGAACAAATCATGGGTTGCGGCTAGATCGTCTGGTTTTCACAGCCTGAATCTGACGGTCCAGCTGTTGCAGACGGGAAGGACTAGCTGTGTGAAGTTCAGCTTGCCGAATCTTCTGGAGAGCATCCAGAACAGTGGTGTTGGGCTGGTGTAATTTCTGCTCCATATTGGAATCCATACGAAAAGCCTCTCGACAAGGGACTGCAAACAACGCCATTTTGGTGCCTCCTTTCCTTTGTACCCTATATTTCTTCTTGGTTTCCTTCCGTTTCAATCATATCACGCCCTGATATAAACTTCAAGAAACATTATATATATTTTATCATATAAATATTCCTTTCAGATTTTTCAGTGCGGTATCACCTGAATCTCGGCACACAAGTTTTCAGCCGTGGAAACACCTCTCCACCAGGGTAGTCTGGCAACGCAGTTTCCAGTGTGCTGGGCGTAGGGGCCGGGCTTGCCCGGCCCGAAACCAGGGCAGTGCCAGGGGAGAAGCGGGAGGGGCAAGCCCCTCCCCTACGGCGGTCTGCCCGGCAGTATGGTGAAAAAGGGCAAAAAATCCCCGTGAAACCTGAGGTTTCACGGGGATTTGATGTACTCACTTGATCTGGTAGTCCTTGCCAAACTGCAAGTCGTCAAACCGGCGGGTAGCATCCAGATACAGATCGTCCACGGGGTCGTTCTTGGGCTGCTGGGATTGCTGGAGGGGCTGAGAAATGGTGGGCTCCTCCACTTCCTCCTCCTCGGAGGTGAGGTCCTCCACGGGGGTGGTGGGCCCTTCCGGGACAATGGACTGGGCCATGGCGGCCTGAGCCATCTCCGGGGGGACCATCTGGCCCAGACGGGACAGGTAGTCCAGCTCCTCCTGGTGGAGGGCGTGGAGCTTCATGACGTAGTCCGCCGTGGCCTTCTGGGCCTGCTGGAGCCGGAACTCCTCTGCGGCGATCTCCGCCTCCAGCTTGGATTTGCGAGCCTGAGCCTCCTGGGTGGCGTCCTGCTCCAGCTGGGTCTTCTTCTTCTCCGCGTCGCTGACCATGGAGTCGGCCATCTGCTGGGCAGCCAGCAGGGTCTTACGCATGGCCACGTCGGTGGCCCGGTACTCTTCGATGGAATCGGAGAGCACCTTCAGCTTATTTTTCAAAATGGTGTTGTCGTTGTACAGTGCGGTGTAGTCCTCGGTGAGCTGATCGAGGAACTCATCCACCATGGTCATGTTGTAGCCGCCAAAGGTCGCTTTGGCAAAGACATGGCTGGCTACCTCCTGCGGAGTCATCATTGTGCAAGTCTCCTTTATTTCTATTTCTCACAACAAACAAAACCGGGGCTTAGAAATACAGCCCGTTGTTCTCCAGTTCATCAATCAGGTCACCCATGATCTCCACGTTGTAGGGGGTCATGATGTAGGTGGCCATGGACACCTTCTTGATGGTGCCCTCGTTGGCGTAGGTCACGCCGGAGAGGAAGTCGATGAGACGGCGGGCCACGGTCTTGTCGGTCTGCTCCAGGTTCAGCACAACGGTGCGCTTCTCCCGCAGGTGATCGGCGATTTCAGAGGCATTTTCAAAGCGTTCGGGCTTGACCAGCACCACTTGCAGCTGGGTGGTGGTGTGGATGTTGACCACCTTGTTGTTGCGGCGCTCAGGCTCGCTGGTGCGGGTGGTCTCGCTGGCGGGTGCGTTGTGGTTCACAGGGGCAAAATCCTCCTCGTAATCATCGTCGTCCTCATCCTCGTAAGGACGGGCCAGACGCTTCAGTTCATCCAAAAAGCTCATGGGTGAGAACTCCCTTCTATATATCGTTCAAAATGGGTTGGAAATGGGCGAACGAGGGCCAAAAATCGCCGTCCCCACCCGGATATGAGTGGCGCCGGCGGCAATGGCTGCGGTGAAATCGCCGCTCATCCCCATGGACAGTATCTTGGTATCTGTTTTATTATCTCCCATTCTTTCCTGTATGTCAACAGCAAGAGCCTGCAATTTATGAAAAAACGGTAAATTTTCCTCAGGAAAGGTTGCGGCGGGGGGAATGCACATCAGGCCTCTCAGGCGCACGTGGGGAAGCTGCCCACACAGCTGGGCGGCGGGCAGCACATCGGGTACAAAAAAGCCGGATTTGGACGGCTCCTGGGCCAAATTGACCTCCAGCAAAATGTCCTGAACCAGCCCGGCCTTCCCTGCCTGCTTGTCAATTTCCAGCAGCAGCTTCTGGGAGGACACCGAGTGGATCAAATCCACTTTGCCCATGAGGTATTTCACCTTGTTGGTCTGCAAGTGGCCGATGAAGTGGACCTGTGCCCCCTCATAGGCCCCCGCTTCCCAGTGGGCGGTGAGCTCCTGCACCCGGTTCTCCCCGCACACCGTCACCCCGGCGGCAATGGCCTGCCGGATGACGTCATCCGATTGGGTCTTGGTGGCGGCCACCAGGGTGATCTCCGCCGGGTCCCGGCCAGCGGCCAGGGCGGCGGCCCGGATTTCTTCCACAACGTGGGCTAAATTTGTGGAAATACTCATGAGCGCACCACCATCCCGTCGGTGATGTTGGTGGTGTTGAGGATGACCTCATCCCCGGCCCGCAGGCGGGAGGAGGCGGTCTCATCCACCGGCTGGACCAGGTAGAAGGAGTCGTCGTCGCTGTAGACCACCTTCACCTCCTGCCACTCGGCCTGGGTGCCCACCACGGTGTACACGCCGTAGGAGTTGACCTGGCTCTGGTTGCCCTGGTCGTCGGTGACGGTCTCGGTGTTCACCCGCAGGGCCTGGCGGGGGATGCGGATGCCCTCCACCTGCTGGGCGATGATGTCCACCGTCTGCTGGCGCAGCAGGGTGGTGTCAGACAGGTTGGTGTTGGTGGAGAAAATGGCCATGGTCTGGTCATTTTCCATGACCAGACGCTCCAAATTCATGGAAATCATGCCGTAGTAGTCGTCCGAGAAGGAAATTTTGTAGGTCTTGCCCTCCAGCAGGCCCTCCACCGACGGCTGGTCGATGAGGGTGGCCAGATACCAGGTGTTGTTGGTCACCACCTTGCCCAGGGCGGCCGGGGGGTCCGCCACCTCCTTGTGGAGCAGCTCGTTGAGCTGCTGCATGGTCAAGGAGGAGAGCATGGACGGGGTGATGAGGCTCTCAAAGCCGTCCACTTCCCCGGAGAAACACCCGGAGGCGGGGGAGGTGATGGTCTGGGACACCTGGCTGAGGGAGGCGTTGAGGGAGTCCAACTGCTTTTGCTTGTCGGAAATCAGTTGTTTGATCTGGGTGGCGGCCTGGGTGTTGCCGTAGCTGTAATCCCGCTGGAACACCATGGTGCGCAGGTGGAGGGCGGAGTCCTCCAGGGTGGACAGGTCACCGGAGGCGGCCAGGGAACGGATGGCCACCATGGAAGAGATCACCTCTTCGTCCAACTTGGAGGAGTTGGTGGCCTGGGTGCCCGTGGACAGAGAGTACTCCAGCTGCTGAATCTCCGCCTCCAGGGACTGGATGGTCTGGCGGGTCTCCAACGAGTCCTGACTGGCGTGAATCAGGGCAATTTGGCCGCCTTTGGACACCTTTTCACCCTCGTCCAGTAGGATATCCACATACTGTCCGGTGGTGGAGATCACCTGTTCGTCCCGGACCAGAAGGGCGGAGGCCTCGGTGCCGATGTCCACCGAATAGGCGTAGGCGGTGGTGGTCACCAGGTCGGGTTTGAAGCCCAGGGCCAGATAGACGGCGAAATACAGAATCACCGCGGCGCAGATGACGCCGATGATGACTTTATTGACCAATGTACTCTCTTTCATAGGCTCATTCCTTTTTTATGTGGGGAACGCTTGCCAATGGAACGGCACGTTTCCCGGTTTGGGAAACCGGTGCCAATGGATTGGCACGGTTCCGTGGGGTTGGAACACGCCTTCCGAGTTGGGGATTATTCCTCCATATTCACCGGTCGTTCCGGAGTGATGGTGGAAATGGCGTGTTTGTAGATGATTTGCTGTTTTCCGTCACTGACCAGCACCACCACATAGGGGTCAAAGGCGGTGATGACCCCCCGGAGCTGGAACCCGTTGATCAAGAAGACGGTGACCCGGGCGGCGGTGCGGCGGAGGGTGGACAGGACGGTGTCCTGGACGTTGGGCTGTTTGCCCACGGCGACTGCGGTAAAACTCATGGTTATCAGCACTCCTTTTCTTTTTTGGGCCAGGCGTGGCCTGTCCCAGAGTGCTGTTATTGTAAGCCATGGGCGTGGGCGAGTTCTGTCGAACTTGCGACGGCTTGGGAAAAATTGGGGTTTTCTCCCCAGCGAATCCAGTGGGTGTTGGGGTTGCGGCGGAACCAGGTGAGCTGCCGCTTGGCGTACTGCCGGGAGCGCAGCTTCACTTCCTCCGCTCCCTCCTCCACGGGGCGGCCTTGTTCCAGAGCGGAGATGATCTCTTTGTAGCCGATGGCCTGCATGGCGGTGCAGGTGGGGGGGATTCCGGCGTCCAGAAGCCGCCGCACCTCGTCCTCCAGCCCCTGCTCCATCATCACATCCACCCGGCGGTCGATGCGCTGCCACAGGTGGGGACGCTCTTCAAAATCCAGGCCAATGGTCAGGGGATGATAGCGAGGCGGAATGGCCTGGGACTCCCGGTTGTGCTGGGAGATGGTCTTTCCGGTGGTGAGATATACCTCTAGGGCCCGGATGATGCGCTTTTCGTCGTTGGGGTGCAGCCGCTGGGCGGACTCCGGGTCCACCTGGGCCAGCTTGTCCCGCAGGGGCTCCAGCCCCTCCTCCCTGGCCTGCTGCTGGAGCTGCTGACGCACCCCGGCGGTGTCGGGGGCGAAGGGGGCAAATTCCCGCCCGGCCATGAGGTTGTCGATGTACAGCCCGGTGCCCCCTGCCACAATGGGCAGCTTGCCTCGGGCGAGAATGTCGTCCATGACGGGGATGGCCTGGGAGACATAGCGGCCCACGGAGAAGTTCTCCCAGGGGTCGGCCACGTCCAGCATGTGGTGGGGCACCCCCTGCATCTCCTCCGCCGTGGGCTTGGCGGTGCCGATGTCCATGCCCCGGTAGACCTGCATGGAGTCGGCGGACACCACTTCCCCGTTCAAGCGTTGGGCCAGAGCCACCGCCAGGGCGGTTTTGCCGGAGGCGGTGGGGCCGCAGATGACCAGACAGTCGGGCGTGTGGTTCATCGGATCCACCCGCTTCCCAGCACCTGGTCGCCCTGGTAGAACACCGCCAGCTGGCCCGGCGTGGGGGCTCGGGCGGGGTGCTTCATGTGGATGTCCACCCGTCCACCCCCCAGGGGAATGATGGTGGCGGGGTCCTGACGGCGGGAGTGGCGCAGGCGCACCTCCACCTCCATGGGGGTGGACAGAGGATGTTCGCCCAGCCAGTTCAGGGAGTTGGTATGCACCATAAAGGCGTGGAGCCCCTCCCCGTGGGAGAGCACCACCTCATTGGTGTGGGGGCGGATTTCGGTGACAAACAGCCGCCCGGTGGAGGAGACCCCCAGCCCCCGGCGCTGGCCGATGGTGTAGTGGTGGAAGCCTTTGTGGGTGCCCAGGACGTTGCCGTTGGCGTCCACAAAGTTCCCCGGCGGGGGTGTGCCGCCCCGGGCGTCCAGCCAGGCGGCGTAGTCGTCGTCGGGGATGAAGCAGATCTCCATGGAGTCGGGGCGGTCGGCGGCGGGCAGCTGCCCGGCCTCCGCCTCCTGGCGGGTCTGCTCCTTGGGGCCGTCCCCCAGGGGGAAGAGGACGTGGGAGAGCATGTCCCGGGTGAGCCGGGAGAGCATGTAGGACTGGTCGTTGGCGGAATTGCCCCGCAGTAAAATGGGGCCGCCGTCGCACCCGGTGCCAATGCGGGCATAGTGTCCGGTGGCCACCCAGTTGGCCCCGATTTCCCGGGCAAAGGAGATGAGGGCGGGGAACTTCACCGCCCGGTTGCACACCGCGCAGGGAATGGGGGTGCGGCCGGACAGGTAGTCGGCGGCAAAGGGGGCGCACACGTGCTCCTCCAGCTCCTGTTGGATGGAGCGCACGGTGAGGGGGATGCCCAATTTGGCAGCGTTGTCCCGGGCGGACTGTTCGCCCCCCAGCCCGATGTCCAGGTACAGCCCGTGTACCTCATAGCCCTGGCCCAAGAGCCGCTGGGCGGCTACGGCGGAATCCACCCCGCCGGAGAGCCCTAAAACCACCTTCTTGTCTGCCATGTGCTGCGTCCTCCTGTGGAAATGATTTACCGTTTAGTATACCAGAAAAGTATGAACAATTCAATAAAAATGGGAGAATGGTAGAATATAACTTGATAATTAGAAGGTGGGGATATATGGTTGAACATATCAGACAGCATAGTAATCGTAGCTCTAATTAAAATGGAAGAAATGCTCACGAGAATAATTTATCCGTTAAATCTACAAAACTATTTGATATTATTATTCCTGTATCACGCTTTATTTTAAAGGCTAGAAAATAGTGGCTTTTTCCTTTAACTTTTTTGTGGAGATCACGATAATTGTTTAAAAGATATTTTGAAATGGCTATTGTTCCTTCAATTCCGTTTCCAAACAAAATATGAACAGTGCCGTGGTTCTCAATATCAAAATCTGTACTTGATAGTTTCACAATAATTGCATACCGTTCTCCCTTTTCCACTAAAAATCTTTCTTCGTGCGAATTACCCCAACAAAAGCCTTCTTTTTCAGAT
>NZ_SJOS01000052.1:0-18374 GCF_012027765.1 Pseudoflavonifractor sp. SW1122
GCGCCGGGCAGATACGCCCACTCCTCCATGGGCAGAGATTGCGTGGAGGCGTACGCATTGTAGAGCAGGGTGTCCCCCTTCTTATCAAATACATAGATGGTGTCGCTGTATATATACAAGGTCAGGGTGTTCGCTGTCTCCTCATAGTGCCCCCGAGTGACAGAACTCATGAGAATGGAGCGGGACCAGGTGAAGGAGCCATCACTGAATAGCTCCAGATACGATGCGTCAAAATCCAGGGAGGTGTCTGGAGTTTTCAGCTGAAAGGTGCCGGGGAGGTCTGCGCCCCAATAGGTGGCCAGGCGTTGGGCGGGGGGGTCTGCCGTAGAACAGGTGGATGGCTTCGTCTCCGGTACCTTGGTACCCGCCGCTGGCATCCTGATACAGGGGCTGTACCACCAGGTGGATGAACCATCCACCCAGGTCACTCACCCCGTCGTCGGTGTAGGTGATGGTGCGCTCACCACCTGGAATACCCTCGGCCACATGGGTGATGGAAAATTGGTCAGCATCTGGGGCCAGACGGCGAATTTCCTCCTGGGGCAGATACTTCAAGGCCTCCAAATAGTCCCGCAGTCCGTATATGGTGGTCTGCTCTGGACAGGTGGTGGGCTGGGTGACCGTATACGTGCTGTCCTCCAGATTCAGCCGCAGCTGTGCGCGGTAAGTCTGGTTGTGCTGGGTGTAGAAAAAGCGAACGGTGCCGGATTTTTCCCACTGGAAGTCTGCGTTGAGGAGCACTTCAAACTGGTCGGTGTTGACGTTGAGTTCGGAGGGATACTGGATCCCCTCCATGTGTGCGATCTGCTCTACAATCTCCTGGGGGTCTAAATCTGCCACATTGTGTCCCTGCATGGGGAAGCCTCGGGACATGGGGGGATCGGTGAGAAAGCACACTCCCACCAGGACGCACACCAGCACCGAGGCGGCCACCGCCAGAACGGTGGGCCGCCGATAGCGCAGCACCGATTTCACCCGCTGCTTCACTCCCACTTCGCCAAAGGCCAGGGGACAGGCGGCAATGGCAGGGCGGCGCACCGAGCAGGAGAGCAGTGCCTGGGAGTAGTCCGCCCGCTGCCGGGGCTCCATGCCCCGCACCACCTTCTCGTCACAGGCCAGCTCAATATCTCGGCACAGCAGCAGATAGGCCAGCCACAGCAGAGGGTTGAACCAGTACACGCTCAGCAGCACAAAGGCCAGGAGTTTCCACCAGTGATCTCTGCGCTGGATGTGAGCCCGCTCGTGGGCCACCACGTGCTCCATGGTGTCCTGGTCCAGATAGAAGGGAAGGTAAATCCGGGGGTGAACCAACCCCAGCACGAAGGGGGAGAGCACCGCCTCACTCTGGTAGAGGTTGTCTTCCAAACGTACCGCCGTGGCCACCCGCCGCCGCAGGCGCAGATAGCTCACGGCACTCCAACCTAGCAGCGCCGCCACACCAAAGAACCAGAGGACCGCCAGAACCGGAAGCCAGATCTCCAGGAGATTGGGGGCGGCGTCCGTGGTAGAGGTAGCGGCCTGGGAGAGTACGGGATTGATGGACTGGTTCAGGGTGGGAAATCCGGTGTAGACCCTGTGGATGCCGTCGGTGAGAATGGTGGGGGAGATGGTCTCGGCGCTGGGAATGAGGCTCAAAGCACTCTCCAGGGAGAAGGGGAAGATGAGCCGCACCCCCACAATACCCCACAGCAGCACATGGGCCCATTTTGGGGCCCGCTTCAGCACCAGGCGGGCCAGAAGTACCGCCAACACCAGCCAGCTGGCAGAAATACTGATGTTTACGATGTGCAAAAACAGCTCAGTCATGGCCCATTCCCCTTTCTAAATTGGTCGATCATCGCCTGTACCTGGTCGATCTCCTTCTGGGTCATCTTCTGGTGGCGGGTAAAGGCCGCCACAAAGGCGGGGAGCGAACCCT
Source organism: Pseudoflavonifractor sp. SW1122 (assembly GCF_012027765.1). NCBI lineage: Bacteria > Bacillati > Bacillota > Clostridia > Eubacteriales > Oscillospiraceae > Pseudoflavonifractor > Pseudoflavonifractor sp. SW1122. Next base: position 1,919 of record NZ_SJOS01000052.1, read on the forward strand.
CAAATTTGGTCTCCACCAGCTCGTCGATCTCAGCGGCCTGCACCTGGTCCTTGGAGACCAGAGAGGTGACAATGGTGTTCTCGTTCTTCAGCACTCCTCGCTGGGTCAGACGCTTGATGACCGTGTAAGTGGTGGAGTTTTTCCACCCCAGCTGCTCTTTGCACAGCGCCACCAACTCCCCACTTTTGATGGGTTCGTGCTCCCACAAAATCAGGCAGAAACGGTACTCGCTCTCAAAAATCTTCGGCGTGTCCATGGTGTCACCTCCTTAGTCGAATGCGTTCGATTACACTGTTAGTCTAACGCATTCGATTGAAGCTGTCAATGGAAAGATAGAGGGTGAGGGGAGAGAAGTTGCACAGGGGGATTGATTCTTTGTGGAAGATATGAGAGAATGGGCGAAAGCAAGACCCCAAACGAGAGAGGAATGGGAGGGAATACCACATGGAGGAAGAGAACTTGGTATCAGTGGAGAAAGCAAAGTCCTGCTTTGGCAGATTGGGATGGGCCCTGTGTGCCTATGCGATGGTCATCGTCGTGCTGCAGCTTGTGGCAGTGGCGATTGGGGGCGTGTTGTTTGCCATGGGTGTGAACGTGTTAGAGAACGCCTGGTTTTTGTGGGCGGCTTCCTTTATCCCGCAGTACCTGGTGGGTGTGCCTCTGTTTTTGTTGATTCTCCGCAAGATGCCCGTGGTGGAGCAGTCCCAGACCAAACTGGGAGGAGGGAAGTTTTGGGCGCTGTTGCTGATGTGCTTCCCGGTGATGTTCATCGGAAATCTGGTTGGCACCTTCTTGTCCGGGCTTCTGTCCGGCGGAACGGCACAAAACGGTGTGGAGGCCATGGTCAGCGGTGGAAATCCGTTGATTCTGTTTACCGTTGTGATTTTGGCCCCATTGGTGGAGGAGCTGGTGTTCCGTAAGCAGCTGCTGGACCGCTGCGCCCAGTATGGGGAGAAGACCGCCATGGTGTTCTCCGCTCTCACCTTCGCTCTGTTCCACATGAATCTGTTTCAGTTCTTTTACGCCTTCGGCATGGGCCTGATTTTTGCCTATGTGTACCTGCGCACCCGTCGCCTCCGCTATCCTGTGCTGATGCACATGATCATCAACTTCATGGGCTCGGTGGTGCCTCTGTGGGTGGTGTCCAACCTGGACTTGGATGCCCTGTCCAACTTGAACCCCCAGAATCTGGACCAGGAGATGCTGGCGGCCATTCTGCCCGGCCTGCTCATCTACCTGGCCTATGTGGTAGTGCAGCTGGTGCTGGTCATTGCGGGCCTGGTGATTGGGATCGTTATGCGCAAGTCTCTGACCCTTCGGCCTACCCCCGAGGAGCTGCCCCGGGAGGGTCGGGTCAAGACGGTATACGCCAATGTGGGCTTTATTCTGTTTGTCGTGGTCTGTGTTGTGGTCTTTAGCTTCAACTTATGACATGACATGAAAATGCCTGGAATCCTCGGATTCCAGGCATTTTTTATGTTCTCACAGAGAGACGATACAGCTCGCCCCGCCGGGCCATGAGCACTTCCCAAGAGCCCTGTTCTATGAGCACCCCATCCCGGAGGACGAGAATGGAGTCAAACCGTTTTAGCCACGCTCCATTCAGGTCGTGGGTGATGGCCAGCAGCCCTACGCCCTCCAGGGCCAGCACCGTGTCCATCAGCGCCCCGGCGGTCTGGGGGTCCAGGGCGGAGGTGATCTCGTCCAGAACCAGAAAGGCAGGTTTTCCCGCCAGACACCGGGCCAAAGCCACCCGTTGGGCTTGGCCGCCGGAGAGATTTTTCCCGTTTTCCTCCACAACGGTCCGGGCCTGGTGTGGAAGCTGTGCCACCCAGTGGGCCAGTTGCACTTGTTGCAGCAGTTGCTTCCAGTCTTCCGGGGAGCGGGAGCGGCCCAGGAGAATGTTGTGCTCCAGAGTGTCCCGGAAGAAGGTGTTGTTCTGACTCTGGTAGCCCACCGCACGGTAGAGAGAACCGGCTTCTATCTGGTCCAGGGGGATACCGTCCAATGTGACGGAGCCCTGGGTTGGGGTGAGAAACCCAAGCAGCAGCTTGGCCAGGGTGCTTTTCCCGCTGCCGCTGGACCCCACCAGGGCATACTTTTTGGTGCAGTCCAGACGCAGGGTCAGGTTCTCCACCAGCGGGGGGCGGTGGGGATAAGCGAAGGAGACGCCGTGGAGGGCCAGCTGTCTGGGCGGATGGGAGAGGGGCTGGATTCCGGGGGTGTCCAGCCCACTTTGCAGCTGCTCCAGATTGGAGCGGTACAGCCGCTTTCCCGTTTGCAGGGCCATCCAATAGCCGGGCAGCACCTCAAAGGGGAACATGACCCCGCCCAACAGCTGGGTGAGGGACATGGTATAGCCCACACTGAGTTTGCCCTGGATGACCAGCAGCATGGCCCCAGCCAGCAGGAGCACAAAGCTGAGCTGGCTGATGGCGCTGCCCAGGGTGTTCATTCGTTGCCGGACCACTTGGCGGCGGTTGTCCGCCTGTTCCACCTGGGTAGCGGCGTTGCGATAGCGGACCTCCTGTTCAGACGCTAACCCATGCAGGCGGATGAGGAGAAGGTTGGTCAGTATCTCCTGGGCCTGGGCCAGATGGGTGCGGTTGGCGTCCGGATACACTGTCTCGGCCCGGTCAGCGCTTTGCTGGAGGAGTTTGGGCAGGGACAGGGAGACCAGGGCACAGAGCACTGCCAGAGCCGCCAACTCCCAGCCTGCCGCTGCCAGCACCGCCAGAGAGGCAGCCAGGCTCCAGGCGCTGCGGTACAGGTCCAGGGCGTTGCCCAGGTAGCCGGTGGAGATGAGAGGGGCGTCGGCGGTGAGCTTGGAGAGATAGGCGGCGCTGTCCTGGCCTTGGAGCCGCTCCACCTTCTGGGCTAGGGTCAGGTGCAGGTAGTGCTGGCACAGCCTGTTGGTGCAGCGATGGACGAGGGCCGCCTGTCTGCAAACCGTCCAGTGGTTCAGGGCCAAATCCACCGCCCCCAGGAGGAAGGCAGCCAGACAGGCAAGCCCGAATCGGGCCAGGTCTCCGGAGAGACCGGTGTCCACCACAGGCTGGAGGGACAGGGCGAAGAGGGTGGAACACAGGGCGGACAGGGGGGCCAGAAGGGCATAACAAACCAAGGCGCCAGGGCCAGCCAGACGCCAAATCGAAGTACAAGTTGTCTTGTTCATATTTGGGGAGTCCTTTCCGAAATTTCCTTAGCGGATGTGGAAAGACTCCCCATTGTAAATGTTCACCGACATGGTGCTCCCTCCTAACAGGATACCCCCGCTGGAGGAGCGGGGGTAATGGAGTGGTATCTTCGATGATATTTTACTGCACGGAGGAAGGCAAGTCAATGAGGTGCCGTCAGGGAGAGGGTAACGGTGACGTCCCCGTGGCCCAGGGCTTCCTGCCATCCGGTGAGGTCGGTGACCTGTCCCAGGGGGGTGTAGCTCCAGGCGTTGGAGCCGTAAAAGAGAACAATTTGTTTTCCCTGATACAGTACAATGTCCCCGGACTGGGTGGTGATGTGGGTGTTGCTGGTGGGGAGGGACTGGCCCAGGCTACCCACCTTTTCAAAGCCGCCGTAGTCCTCCAGGGAGAGGGTGAGGGGGCCGTCGGTGAGCAGGTCCGCCAGGGCCTCGGCGCCCTGGTTGTCCGCAAAGGTAGCGGGGAAGGTGACTCCCTCCACCGTGAGATAGAAGGTGTGCGTGTCCACAGTGGTATCCTCCTTTGGTTCCGGCGAAATGGTAGAGGTGGGACTGGGGTGGGAGGCGGTGGAACAGGCCGCCAGACACAGAACCAGCACCACGGTCCACAGGGCATATCCAATCCGCTTCATGGGTTATTGGGCGTCCGAGCCGCAGAGAATCTCGCCCCGGGACTCCGGGTCGTCCCGAATGATCTCGCCCACAGAGGGCACCACAATGCGGCCGGAGCGAGGGTTCTTGATGCTCACCACCGGGGTGAGCACCGTAGCCTCCACGTCGCTCTTTTCAAAGGCCAGGTCGGTGTCCTCCATGCGGCAGTCCACCAGCTTTAGACCCTTGCAGTAGCACAGAGGCTGGGTGCCAATGATGGTGCAGTGCTCAAAGGTCACGTTTTCACAGTACCAGGCCAGATATTCGCCTTTCACCACGCTGTTGCGCACCACCACGTTTTTGGCGTGCCAGAAGGCGTCCTTGGTGTCAAAGCGGCAGTTGTCGAAGACGGCATCCTCGATGTACTGGAAGGAGTATTTGCCCCGGAAGGTCACATCGGTGAAGCGCAGATTGGTGGAGCGCATCATAAAATATTCGCTCTCTGCGGTGCAGTGGTCCATGGTGATGTCGTGCACCGACCAGCCAAACTCCGGGGAGATGATGTCACAGTCCCGCAGGGCCACCTGACCGCACTCTCGCAGAGCCTTGATGCCGTGGAGCTTGGTGTTGGTGATCTCAATGTGGTGGGAGTACCACAGGGCCGCCCGGCACATGGGGGTCAGCTCACTGTCCCGAATCACCAGGCCGTCGTCGTGCCAGAAGGGATAGCGCAGGTTGAAAAAGCAGCGCAGGGCCTGGATGTTGGCCCCCTCTTTGAAGGCGCTCTCCCCGTCAGCGGGGCCGTCAAAGGCGCAGTCGGTGACCTGAATGTCCCGCTGGCCGTACAGGGCTCGCTCCTGGTCAAAGGTTTCATGGTGGATGTGTCTCATGGTGTCGTTCCTCCATTTCTAGAACTGGTGTGGGGGTCAGCGGGGCGGCGCTGAATCCGGTAGACCAGATAGTCCAGACACCCAATCTGTTTTTCCATCTGGTGCACCCGGTCCAACAGGGCCGCCCGGTGACGGGACAGAAGCTGTAGCTGCTGAGCGGTATTTTCCGCCTGCCCGTAGGCCAGGTACTGCTCTACCTGTGGGGTGTCCAGCCCGGCGGCTTTCAGATTCAAGATCAGGTCCTGTGTGGTCATCCCTTGCTCACCTTCCATTTCGATACCCAGTATACCGAGGAGGTTTCTATATATCAAATACTTATACTAAATGATGAGATATAGTTGAAAGCTATAGCTGTGGGTGGTATACTGGGGAAAAAGGAGGCGAGAGGCGTGGAACTGCGGGTATTACAATATTTTTTGGCGGTGGCAAGGGAACAGAGCATTTCCGGGGCGGCGGCATCGCTGCACCTCTCCCAGCCCACCCTCTCCACCCAGCTCAAGGCTCTGGAGGAGGAGCTGGGGAAACAGCTGCTCATCCGGGGCACCAAGGGGTCCCGAAAGGTGCTGCTCACCGAAGAGGGGATGATTTTGCGCAAGCGGGCAGAGGAAATTTTGGAGCTGGTGCAGATCACAGAGCGGGAGATTTCCCTGTCCGACGAGGTGGTGGCGGGGGATGTGTACATCGGGGCGGGGGAATCGGATATGATTCGCCTGTTTGCCCGGGCAGCCAAACAGCTCCAGGCCAAATACCCCGACATCCACTACCATGTGCGCAGCGGCAATGCGGCCTTTGTCCAGGACTACTTGGACCGGGGGCTCATCGACTTCGGTGTGGTCTATGGCCCGGTGGACACCAGTATCTACAGCTCGGTGAAGGTTCCTGTTCACGACACCTGGGGGGTGCTCATGCGCAAGGACGCCCCGCTGGCAGACAAAGAGTATGTTCAGCCTCAGGACCTCTGGGATAAGCCCCTGATTGTCTCCGCCCAGAAGGCGGACAACTGGTCTTTGACCAAGTGGTTTGAGCGGGACTATGCCAAGCTGAACATCGTGGCCACCTATAATCTGGTGTTCAACGCCTCCCTGATGGTGGAGGAGGGGCTGGGCTATGCCCTGTGCTTTGACCAGCTCATCAACGTCAGCGGGGATAGCCCCCTGTGCTTCCGACCTCTGTCTCCCACCATGCGGTCGGAGGCGTCTATCATCTGGAAACGCTACCAGGTGTTCTCCAAGGCGTCGGAATGTTTTTTAAAGCAGCTCAAGGGGCTGCTGACAGACCAAGAGACAGAAAACTCCCCGGAAACTGTATGAGTTCCGGGGAGTTTTTTCAGGCGCATCGGAGATAGGACGCCTTTTTCTGTTCGTGAACCTTCAGGGCTTTGGCCACACGCAGGACCAGATAGCCCCCGAAGATGGCGGTGTAGAGGATGATGTCCAGATATTTGTGGGAGAACTGGGGGACAAACAACACCATCACATGGGCGTAAATCAGCCCAAAGAAGAGATAGGCCAGGCGCTGCAACCGTTTCCAGCTGGCGGCGCTCATGCGGCTGCGGACACGGGAGAAGGACGTCACCATGAGAGGAATCATGAGGAGGATCATGAGCAGGGAGAGAATGGCTGCCACCAGAGTGGTGGGCCGCATGGTTTCCGGGGCCACAAACAGCATGACAAAATGCCGGATGCCGTACATGAGGTTGTGGCCCAGAGTGAGAATGCAGGCCATAGTGGACAGAGGGCCTCGGATGGCCAGCAGCTTGCGCACCAGCGGTCTGCGGTGGTCCAGCGCCCCCACATACATCACCACCATGAACAGGGCGGTGGGCAGCGTGCCCCGGGTGAAGAGATTGACGATGTAGGTGTTCACCCACTGGGGGGCCGTGGCCCGAAGGCCCAGGCTGTAGTAGAGCACTTCACCCACCACCAACAGGATGGCCAGGGCGTAGAAGACACCGGGGCGCTTTCGGATGGCCCCGTGACAGCTCACAGCAAAGAGCAGGGCCAGGGCGATGGATACCAGAATGTAGGGGTACATACCATTCCTCCTTGGGGAAATCTTTATTTTTTGCAGTTAGCGAAAGCTAACTGAACGAGAGTATACAATACCCTACCTGGTTTTGTCAACCCTGATTTTCTAAGGAGGTTAGTTTGTCATGCCAGCTTGAAACAGCCGGAACACCTGCTGAGCGGTGGCGGCCAGGTTGGCCCGGGCAGTGTCCGGTTCCATGGCCTGCTCCAGGGAGCAGGGGCCAGAGAGGATGGGGAAGAAGGCGTCGATGCCCTGGGCGTGACAGGCGGTAGCGTCTGGGGTGACGCAGCCCGCCAGTGCTACCACTGGCTTGTGGTGCCGTTTGGCCAGCTGGGCCACTCCCACCGGGGCCTTGCCCATGGCGGTCTGTCCGTCCAGCCGTCCCTCTCCGGTGATAACCAGATCGGCGTCCCGGATGAAGTCCTCCAGGTGAGTCTCCTCCAGCACGATGGAAACTCCTGGCTCCAGCACCCCGCGGGTGAAGGTTTGGAAGGCAAAGCCCAACCCTCCGGCAGCACCTGTTCCCGGTGCGTCGGGGTGGGCGGTGTCTGGGCACACGGCCTGGGCCAGCTGGGCGTAATGGAATAGCCATTGGTCCATATCCTGAATGGTTTCAGGTGTGGCCCCTTTCTGGGGGCCGTAGACGGCGCTGCAACCCTGGGGGCCGCACAGAACATTGGTGACATCGCAGGCCACCCGGAACTCACACTGGGCCAGCTGGGGGAGGACTCCGTCGCAGGTGATGCGTGCCAGCTGGGAAAGCCCCTGGGCGCCGTGAGGGATGGGGCGACCCTCCGCGTCCCAAAAGCCGTAGCCCAGGGCCTGGAGCATGCCTACACCTCCATCGTTGGTGGCACTGCCTCCGATGCCCACCAGGAAACGGCGGCAGCCCTTGGCCATGGCGTCTCGGATGACCTCCCCCACGCCGTAGGTGGTGGTGTATAGGGGATTGCGCTGGGACTTCGGCACCAGGGTGAGACCCGCAGCCCCGGACATCTCCACCACCGCGGTGCCTGTGGCGGGGAGAATGCCATAAGAGCACACCACAGGAGCCCCCAACGGCCCGGTCACGGTCACCTGCTGCCATTGGCCGCCCATGCCGGAGATCAGAGCTTCCACGGTGCCCTCGCCGCCGTCTGCTAGGGGACGGACGGTCACCGATACGCTGGGGTCTGCTTGGGCAATCCCTGCCCGAACCGCTTGGCCCGCCTGCATGGAGGAGAGACTGCCTTTGAACGAGTCCATGGCCACTACAATGTTCATAAAGAGACCTCCTAAGCTGGTAATTTTCTTGGGTTCATGATACCACAGGGAGTTTCCCCATACAAGACGAACACCCCCGGAACGAGTGTTCCGGGGGTGTTTGGAGCTATTTTGATAGATATTCCGCAAAGGAACAGAGAATCCCTCTGGCGGACCCGTCCAACGTGGCACGTTGACGGGCCACCATGGCATCGCACTGGGCCTGGTCGAACAGAAGGTCTAGGGCAATTTCCATGAGCTGGTGAGGGTCCTGACACACTTGGCTCATGCCATGGGTGTGGAAGTATTGGGCATTGCAGGTTTCACAGCCGGGGATGGCCGCCGTATGCAAAATGGGAATGCCGCATACGGCCGCTTCGGTGGAGGAGAGACCCCCGGGCTTTGTGACAAACAGGTCCGAGGCCCGCATATAGTCTGCCATGTCCTGGGTGTACCCCACGATCAAGGTGTTTTTAGGGCGTTTTTCTGTGAGGGCGTTGTACAGCTCTTGGTTGTTGCCGCAGACAACCACCAGAGACACATCCTGACGTTGGGCAACCCCGTCCATCAGTGTCTCTATGGTCTCTCGGATGGTGCCGCCGCCCATGCTTCCTCCTGCCGTCAGGATATATTTTTTGTGGGGGTCCAGATGCAGGCGTCTGCGGGCCTCCTCTTTGCTCTGGCGGTTGGAAAAGACGGGACTTGTGGGGATACCCAATGGGTGCAGCTTCTCTAACGGAACGCCTCGGCGCACGTAGTCAGAGGCCAGGTCCGGGGCGGGGATGACATAGGCGTCGCAGTTGGTCTCCTCGGTAAAGGGAATGCAGACGTAGTCGGTGGAGACAAAGATGGTTTTGGGAATCTGAAGGTCCCTGTTTTTCATGTTGGTGAGGATTTCCGCCGGATACAGGTGGGTGGTGATAATCACGTCATAGGAATGGCTGGCCAGATACTTTTTCATAAATGGAACCATCCGATGATTGACGTGATACACCGGCGACCGACACGGCAATTTCCGGTACAGCTCCCCGGCGGTGTAGACGGCGCCAAACAGCCGGGGCGTGTTCTGTACCATGGAGATATAGGCACCGTTGATTCTCCGGGCAAGGGACTGACTGCGCAGAGTGTAGGGATTGAGCATGACGGCGTGATGGCCTCGCATGTGCAGTTCTTCCACAATCGCCTTTGCGGCGGAGTCGTGCCCGCCTCCGGTGCCACAAGAGAGAATCAGCGCGTCCATACCCATTTCACCTCAATTTGTTCTCTCTGCTCCTTGCTCATATGTAGCCGCAACAGGACCACCCCAGAGATGACCAAAAATCCCATCCAGATGGCGGGAATCTTCACAATGAAAATCATGTGGACCAGGGCACAGAGGTAGGCCACCAGGGTGCGGTAAAAGTGGGGGCTGATTTGGAGCACGACAGAAAATAATATGAAATACATGGCCAGCGTTGCCACTGGCTGCCAGATGGGGATGAGGCCCAGCAGGCAACCGAAGGTGACGGCAATGCCCTTTCCTCCCTGAAAGCGGTAAAACACGGGGAAGGCGTGTCCAATCACTGGGGCGGCCAGCACCAGGGCACAGGCAATGGGATCTGGCTTAGGCCCGGCCAGGAAGACGAACACGGGGATAAATCCTTTGAGCAGATCACAGACAAGGGTGAGCACACCGCACCAGAAGCCGCCATACTGGAAGGCGTTTGCGGTGCCGGGATTGTGGTCATTGCTCCGTTCTATGAGGTCTGGCTTGTGGAAAAGCCTGGCGAATATCTGGGCATACAGCACGCTACCCGAGAGGTATGCCAACAAGGCGTAAAGGATGGTTCTCAAAACAGTCGTCCCTTTCAAACAAAGAATGGATCATGAAGTCATAAAAAGGCATTTTACAACGGTCTGCTCCATTTGTCAAACGGATCTGTCCACACAGAAGGAGGTTCAATAAGGAAGGAATACCATAGAATACATAGAAAAATCCCGGAAACCATATAGTTTCCGGGATTTTGAAAGGATATAGCCAGAAATCAGCGCTTGCTGAACTGGGGAGCGCGACGGGCGGCTTTGAGGCCGTACTTCTTACGCTCCTTCATACGAGGATCGCGGGTCAGGAAGCCGGCAGCCTTCAGAGAGGCGCGGAACTCGGGGTCCATCTCCAGCAGGGCGCGGGAGATGCCGTGGCGCAGAGCGCCAGCCTGACCGGTGACGCCGCCGCCGGTGACGGTGGCAACCACGTCCACCTTGCCGATGACGCCGGTGGTGTTCAGGGGCTGACGGACCACCATCTTCAGGGTCTCCAGGCCGAAGTACTCCTCGATGTCACGGCCGTTGATGGTGATGGAGCCGGTGCCGTTGGGGAACAGGTGCACACGAGCCACGGAGGACTTCCGACGGCCGGTGCCGTAGTGATAGGGCTTCTTGCTCTTATACATAGTCGGTTACCTCCTTATTCAACAGTCCAAGCCTCGGGCTTCTGAGCCTCGTGCTTGTGAGCGTCGCCACGATAGATCTTCAGGCGGCTCAGAGAGTCCTTGGTGATGATGTTGCGGGGCAGCATGCCGCGCACAGCCACACGCATAGCCAGCTCGGGCTTCTCCTGCATCAGGATGCGGTACTTGGTCTCCTTCAGACCGCCCACATAGCCGGAGTGGGTGCGATAGAACTTCTGCTCGCCCTTCTTGCCGGTGAGGACGGCCTTGTCAGCGTTGATGACGATGACGAAGTCGCCGCAGTCGGCGTGGGGGGTGTACTCGGGCTTGTGCTTACCACGCAGCAGGGTAGCGGCGGCGGCAGCGGTCTTGCCCAGAGGCTTGCCGGCAGCATCGAGAATGTACCACTTGCGCTCGATGTTACCCTTGTTTGCCATAAAGGTAGACATATCGGTTTCCTCCATTTATCTTGATTTATTATAAAAAAACACGGGGTTTCCTTCCTTTACAAGAAGGCGCAGGATGTATTATAATACGGGGGTTGCCTGGTGTCAACAAAAAAACATGCTTTTTTTAATTTGTGTTTTATATACTCTTGTATTCTCGTGTGTTCTCTTGAATACTCTTAAAATCTCGTTTTCATTTTGCTATTTGGAGGTCAAACAAATGCAGCTGATTTTATCCCATTTGCGCCGTTGTATCGAGGATTATGATATGATTCAGCCCGGAGACCGTATCGCTGTGGGGGTTTCGGGGGGAAAAGACTCCCTGGTGCTGCTCACCGCCATGGCTCGGCTGCAAAAGTTCTACCCCGTGCCCTTTGAACTCCACGCCTTGACGGTGCATCCCGGCGTGCCGGAGATGGACTTCGGCCCGGTGCAAACCCTGTGTGACCAGCTGGAGGTGCCCTATCATATCATCCCGACCCAGATCTTTGACATTATTTTTAATGTGCGCAAGGAAAAGAATCCCTGCTCCATGTGCGCTAAGATGCGCCGGGGGGCTCTCCACAATGCCATGGCCGAGCTGGGGCTGAATAAGATCGCCTTGGGCCACCACTACGACGATGCCGTGGAGACCTTCTTTCTCTCCCTCTTCTATGAGGGACGGCTGTCCTGCTTCCAGCCTGTGACCTACCTGGACCGCATGGGGATCACCCAGATTCGCCCCCTGCTTTACTGCGGGGAGGGAATGGTGCGAGGGGCCGCCCAGCGGCACAACCTGCCCATCGTCCACAACCCCTGTCCGGCGGATGGAAATACCCGCCGCCAGGAGGTGAAGGAGCTGGTGGCGGAGCTGTCCAAGACCTACCCCAATTTGAAAAACTATGTGTTTGGGGCCATGCAGCGCCTGCCCCTGCCCGAGTGGGGGCCCAGAGAGTACCGCCGCCGCCCCTTGGCCGAGGAGCCCACAAAAGAACATTGACCAGAAAAATGCCGTGGTGCTTGGTTGCACCACGGCATTTTGAGTCCATCAGGCTTTTTTTCGTTTCCACACCAGCCAGCCCAGGAAGGCTACAACGGTGACGCCGCCCAGACCCAGGCCCAGGGTGAGCCCGGGCGCAGTATAGCGGAAGGTGACCTGGTGGGTGCCGGGGGTGAGTTCCACGGTGAGGAAGGTGTCCCAGCACACCCCGGTGTCCACCTTTTTCCCGTCCACATAGGCCGTCCAGCCGTCCTCGGCAGGGATGGTGGTGACCAGAGTGGAGGAGGTGTCGGCGGTGGCCTGGAGGGAGACGCGGGAGTTGGTGACTGTATCCACCTGGGTGTTGTCCAACAGGGACAGTGCGTCGCTGAGGGCATCCTGGTCCAGCTGCTGCACCAGGGCATTCCAGTCCAGGTTGGACAGGGTGGTGTTGCAGGCGATGGTTACCTCCAGGGTCTCACCCTCAGCAGGAGTGCCCAGGTAGTGGATGCGCTGCTCCTCATAGGGGGTGAGGGAACAGCGGTGCTCGCCGTCCACAGACAGAGCGGTGAACCCGTTTTGGTCCAGATAGGCGTAGACGGGATTTCCGGTGCCGTGGATGCGAAGGGTGATCTGGTTAGCACCTTCCTGTACCTCCAAATCAATAGAGGAGAATACCTCTTGGGTGGAGCCGGTGAGCTGGTTGAGCAGATATGTCTGGGTCTCAAAGGGAGTGTACCCACGGGGAAGAATGGTGGAAACCTGTCCCTGAGAGACATAGGCCAGGGGCAGAGCGTCCGGGTTTTCCCACAGGGTCAGACTGCCGCTGTGGCCCGCCTCTTCATAGCCAGGGAACTCCTGGTCGCTGAGCACATAGCGGATGCCCAGCAGGCTGTCGGTGACGGGGGTGGAGCCGTAGTAGACACTCCACATCCAGCCCTGGGCAAAGCCCACCTGCTTTAAGAAGGTGTTGACCTGTTTGTTGTAAATGCTGCTGTAGTGGGTGATCCCGGCATAGCCGAAGGAGAGGGGGCTGTTGTCGCCCCGGTCGTAGGTGGCCCCCATGCGGTAGAAGTCGGTGTCCGCCTCCTGGGCCTGTTCCACCAGGGTTTCATTTTCCTGGTAGTAGGCCACGTAGTCGGCGTAGGACTGGCAGTGGAACACCTCCCGAATGTCCAGCATGGTGGTCTGGGTGTTGTAGCCCAGCTCCCAGGCGGTGAGACAGAACAGCACCAGGGTCACCACCGGGGCCAGTTTCCAGGTGGTGAAGGACTTTGGCAGGGCTGCCAATACTTGGCCAGCCAGAACCACCAGGAAGAAGGAGAAGACGAAGCTGTACCGATAGGGGAACCAGTTGGGCATTTTGAAGAGGTGCCACACCTTGTCCAGGGGGGACAGCCACAGAGAGAGCACCAGCACCACCAGCACCGCCAGAGCGGCCAGCTTGTTCCGGCCGGAAATGGCGGGAGAGAAGAAAAAGACTAGCGCCAGCATCAAGATCACTGTGCCGCAGAACAGATAGGGCAGGGCAGAGTTGGTCAGTCCCGCTGGCTGGCCGGAGAACAGGCGGCTGGGCAGCTGCCACAGGGGAAAGTTGGTGAGACTGGAGTAGTCCATGGTGGCGTCCCCCAGCTTTCCGCTGAAAATGGCCAGCAGGGAGGGCACCCACATCCAGGCGGTGACCCCCAGGGCGGCCAGAGCGGAGAGGAGGAAAGACCGGATGTGGCGTAACAGGTCCTTCCACGCAGGGACCTCACACCACTCCCGATAGACCAGCCACACACAGCAGAAGATACCGATCATATAGGAGATGTACCAGGTGGAGACAAAGCACACCACCAAGCTGCCAAAGAACAGCCAGGGCCGCTGTCCTGCCAGAATCCGCTCCAATCCCAGGAGGATGACAGGCAGCCAGATGAGCCCATCCAGCCACATGATGCACAGGGAGTAGGCGGCGGTGTAGGAGCACAGGGCGTAGCAGGTGGAGAGCATGGGGAGAAACAGGGCGCTGTGCCGGAGGTAGGAGCGCAGGAAGATGCAGCAGGTCAGCCCCGCCAGTCCCACCTTCAACACCGTGAGGAACATCAATCCCATGGGCATGTACTCATTGGGCACCAGCAAAGTGAGCAGGGACAGGGGACTGGAGACGTAATAGGAGAACACCCCGATGTAGGAGGTGCCCAGGGCCTTGGACCAGGAGAAAAACACATCCCCGTGCTTCAAGGCACAGAAGAACTCCACATACTGGGAGGACATGTCGGACATCAGAATGGTGTTGTCCCCCCAGGGGGCCAGCCCCAAACGGGTATAGACCACCAGCAGAAGCAGGACGGGGACGAGAAAGGCCAGAGCGTATAGCAGGGGCGTTTGGTTTATACGGGATTTCAACAAAATCACCTCTTGTGGTGGAAGTAAGAAAACAGAAAAAGGCCTGTTGCAAAATTGTGATTCTGCAACAGGCCTGGCTATGTCTGTCAATCCCTCCGACCCGGCATACGCCGGGCCACCTCCCTTTACACAAGGGAGGCTTGGGGTCCGGTGCTGCCCTTAGGCCCCCTTGTGTAAAGGGGGCTGTCACCGCAGGTGACTGGGGGATTGTCTGCCCATGCGGTTGGGCAATGGGCGTATGTTGCGACAGGTCTGGAAAGGTCAGCGCCGTCCGCCGCCTCGGCCACCGCCGAAGGAACGGCCTCCACCGCCGCCAAAAGAGCGGCCACCTCCGAACGAACGGCCGCCGCCCCCGAAGGAGCGACCGCCTCCGAAACTGCCAGGGCGGCTGGAGCGTCCACCGCCGAACCCGCCGCCGGGACGGGGACCGCGGAAGGAGGTGGAGGGGCCATGTCCAGGCCGTCCACCCATGGGCCGACCGCCACCCATAGGACGCCCACCCATGGGCGGGTGAGGGTGGTGATGATGATGGTGATGGGGACGAGGGGGGAAAAACCAGAAGGGACGGTACATGTAGTTGGGGCCGTAGTAGCCGCCCCGATACTGGCGGTACCGGGAGCCCTCCCTCAGGGCCAGCACCACAAGTATCAGCAGGAAGATGATTAAGATATCCATAATACCTCCCAAGTTAGGCCAGATAGTGGGTCTGATACCACTGGGTCAAAGCGTCGGAGAGGGAGAGCAGGGCTTGGGTGTAGTCTCCCTTGGCAAAGGGCTCCTCCATATACTCATGGGCGTAGGCGGCGCAGTCGTCGTCGGTGAACAGGTCGGTGAGGCCGCTGCCCTGAATGAGCCAGTAGTTCTCCCCCGAGATATCCAGCACGACGATAAAATCGTTGGCGCCCAGGCCCATTTTTTCGGCCTGTTCCATGGCGTAGTTGCCCAGGTCCTCTTTTCCGTAGTTGCAGGTGAGACAGCCGATGACCACACCCATGGAGCTGTCCAGAGAGCGGTTGTTGCTCTCCAACTGCTTGATGCCGGAGGAGCTGAGCACCCCGGCTTGGTCAGAGACGAACCACGGGGCATCTTGGGTGGTGGCAACGTGTCCGCCGCTGCCGGGTCGGCGGGCCAGACCGATGCCCACCGCCAGGATGATCATCATGACGGTGAGTAGGACGGCCACGCCGGTTCGTTTGAATAGTTTCATCCAAGGTCACCCCGGGGATCAGCCCCGCAGTTCCAGCAGCTTCTGCTTCAACTCACCCTCGATGCGCTGAAGCTCCACCTCTGCCTCCCGGCGCTTCTGTGCGCCCTGGGTCTGGATGTCCATGACCTCGTCCAGGGTGGCGATGAGCTGCTGGTTGGTGTGTTGAAGGGTCTCCAGGTCCACAATGCCCCGCTCGGACTCTCGGGCGGCCTCCACGGTGCCCATGTGGAGCATCTCTGCATTCTTTTGCAGCAGCTGGTTGGTCATATCCGACACCGCGCTCTGGGCTGCGGCGGCCTGACGGGAGTGCTCCAGGCCAAGGGCCAGCACCATCTGGCTCTTCCACAAAGGAATGGTGTTGACCAGAGAGGACTGAATCTTCTCCAGCATCAGGGCATCGTTGTTCTGAATCATCCGGGTCTGGGGACCCATCTGGATGGACACCATGCGGGTCAGCTCCAGGTCATGGAGCTTCTTTTCAAAGCGGTTGCACAGGTTGGCGTAGTCGTTGTACTTCTGGGCTGCCTCCTGGGTTTTGGTCTGGGTGGCAGTCTGCTGGAGCTGGGCCAGGGTCTCGGTGCGGGCCTTGTCCAGAGCCTTCTTGCCCGCCAGGATATACATGGTCAGCTCCTTATAATATTTGGTGTTCAGATCGTACATCTGGTCCAGCATGGCGATGTCCTTCATCAGGGTCAGCTGGTGGTTTTCCAACACCGCCACAATCTTATCCACGTTGGCATCGGCCTTGTCAAAGCTGGCCTTCAAGGCCATGGCCTCCTTTTTCTTCTTCTGGAAGAAGCCGAAAATGCCGCTCTTCTCCTCCTCGCCGAAGGTCTTCAGCTCCACCACCAGGGAGGACAGAGCCTGACCTACCTGGCCCAGGTCCTTGGTGCGCACGTTGTTCAGGGCGTTTTCCGAGAAGTCGGCAATGTTCTTCTGGGCGGCAGCGCCGTACTGGAGCACCATGGCGGTGTCGGTGAGGTCAATTTTCTGGGCAAAATCCTCCACCATCTGCTGCTCCTGGGGGGAGAGTTGAATCTCTGCCATGGCCTCCTGGGGGGCAGGAGTGGGAGCGGCGGGGGCC
>NZ_SJOS01000053.1:0-18251 GCF_012027765.1 Pseudoflavonifractor sp. SW1122
TTCGTTGGTTTAGCGCCTGGTTCCCATGGGACTCATGGCAGTGACCATGCTGTCAATGCCCAACAAGATCAAATAAGCGCTGGCAAAATAGTGGATGGACGTGAAGGTGAGCAGGGGGCTGAAGAGCATCAGGAACCCCAGAATCAGACCGATGATGTGGATGATCATGGTGAAGTAGTACACCCCATCCCCACAGACCAGGCGAATGTAACCCAGATGGGACAGCCGGGACATGCAGTGGGCGATAAACCAGATGGGGAACAGCAGGGTGAGCACCAGGGCCCCGGCAGTGGGGTATACCAGCAGCATGATACCGGACATGACACTGAGAATGCCGGAGACCAGGGCGATCACAGGGCCCAATCCTGTGTAGCGGTCCACTTCGATGAACAGGACGATATCTGCGATCCCCATGATGACGGCGGCCAGGCCGTAGGCAAACACCATGCTCTTGAGGGCGATGCCAGGGGCCGCTAGGGCCCAGATGCCCAGAATCACCAGGAGTATACCGATGATCAGTTCAAGCCATCCGAAACCGGAATGTCTTCTCATGGTTGGTCCCCTCCCGTTAGAATTTCCATGAACTCCTCCCCGGTGATGGTCTCCTTCTCGTAGAGGTAGTTGGCCAACTCGTCCAGCTTGGCCCGGTTTTCTTCCAGGAGAGCCTTGGCTTTCTGATGCTGAGTCCGCACCAGCTCCACCACCTTGCGGTCGATCTCCCGCTGGGTGTCGGGGGAGCAGGCCAGAGAGGTGTCGCCGCCCAGGTACTGGTTGTTCACTGTTTCCAGGGCCACCATGTCAAACTCGTCGCACATGCCATACCGGCTGATCATGGCCCGAGCCAGCTTGGTGGCCTGCTCAATGTCATTGAAGGCTCCGGTGGTCACGGAGCCAAAGACCACCTCTTCGGCGGCCCGGCCTCCGGTGAAGGTGGCGATCTTGTTTTCGATCTCCTCCTTACTCATCAGATACTTGTCCCCGGTCTCCACCTGCATGGTGTAGCCCAGGGTACCGGAGGTGCGGGGGATGATGGTGATTTTCTGCACCGGGGCGGAGTTGTTCTGTTTGGCCGCCACCAGGGCGTGGCCGATCTCGTGATAGGCCACTACCCGCTTCTCGTGGTCGGAGAGGACGGCGTTTTTCTTCTGGTACCCGGCGATGACCACCTCGATGCTCTCCTCCAGGTCAGACTGGTTGACTACCGTGCGGCCACTGCGTACAGCCCGCAGCGCGGCCTCGTTGATGATGTTGGCCAGCTCGGCCCCAGAGGCCCCGGCGGCCATACGAGCGATGGCGTGGAAGTCCACATCGTCTGCGGCGTTGATCTTCTTGGCATGGACCTTCAAAATGGCCTCCCGGCCCTGGAGGTCGGGCAGCTCCACCGGAACCCGGCGGTCAAAGCGTCCGGGACGGGTGAGGGCGGGGTCCAGGGACTCGGGGCGGTTGGTGGCCGCCAGGATGATGACCCCGGTGTTCTCCTCAAAACCGTCCATCTCGGTGAGCAGCTGGTTTAGGGTCTGCTCTCGCTCGTCGTTGCCCCCGTAGCCACCGGCGTTACGCTTTTGGCCGATGGCGTCGATCTCGTCGATGAAGACGATGCAGGGGGCCTTCTCCTTGGCCTGCTTGAACAGGTCTCGGACCTGGGAGGCGCCCATGCCCACGAACATCTCCACAAACTCCGAGCCGGAGATGGAGAAGAAGGGCACATTGGCCTCTCCGGCCACCGCCTTGGCCAGCATGGTTTTACCGGTGCCGGGAGGGCCTACCAGCAGGATACCTTTGGGCATGGCTGCCCCGGCCTGGGTGTACTTTTCGGGATTGTGCAGGTAGTCCACAATCTCAGCCAGACTCTCCTTGGCCTCATCTTCTCCCGCCACGTCGGAGAAGCGGATGCCCTTGGTGGACTGCACGTACACCTTGGCGTTGCTTTTCCCCATGCCGAAGGACATGGAGTTCTTGCCGCCGCCCATCTGCTCCATGAGCTTTTTGTTCATGTACTGGCCCAGCGCCACGAAGATGAGGATGGGCAGCACAAAGGTGAGCAGGAAGCTCCAGATGGGGGAGATGGGCTCCTCAATGACCCGGTCAAATCGGGCGCCGGCCTCGTGGAGCCGCTGGGCCAGGGTGGGGTCCTCCATAGGGCTGGTCTTGTAGACCACGGTGTCCTCTTTGTCGGTGAAGAGAATTTGAGAGTCTTCCACTTGCACCGTGCCTATGTCCTTGTCGTCGATCATGTCCATGAAGGTGCCGTAGTCCACCTCGGTCACCTGTTGACGGGAGAGCAGGGGGGTGATGAGCAGGTTGAAGAGGAGGATGATGAGCAATACAATGCCGTAGTAATAGATCAGTGGCTTTTTGGGTGACTTAACTTCCTTCATTGTGATTCCCCCTTTGTGAACTCAGAAAGCGGGAGGGTCACTCTTCCTTGCCGCAGGCAGAGCAGCTGGCGCAGCCCGTCCAAAGGCTGTCTGCGGTGGGCTTCCAGTTCTCCGCGTAGGGCGTGGTCTTGTCACAGAGATGGTCCACGCTCTCCGGGCTCTGGTAGTCGGTGCTGACGGCTCCGGTCTCCTTGACCATGGCCCGCAGGGCCTCCGGGTTCTCCAACATGGGGCAGGGGCGGAGCATGTTGTTGTTGAAGGGCTGATTGTTGTGATAGGCCATGAAGATGGGGCTCTTCAGGGCGTCTAGCAGGGTGGTGTCGTGGATGTTGCAGTTGGAATAGTGGATGAACACGCAGGGTTCCACGTCGCCCTTGGCGTTGATGTGCAGATATCTGCGGCCACCGGCGATGCAGCCGCCCACATACTCGGCATCGTTTTGGAAGTCCATGGAGAAGATGGCCTTGGTCTTGCGGAACTCCCGGATGCGGTGGTAGACCTCTTCCCGCTGCTGAGGGGTGGGGAGCAGCTCGGTGGCGGCGGCATTGCCCACGGGCATGTAGTGGAAGAACCAGACGAACAGGGCGCCGCTGTCAATGATGTAGTCGAAGAAGGCCTCGCTGGTGATGTCGGCGTAGTTGCGGCTGGTGTAGCAGGTGGAGATACCGAAGGGAAGCCCGTGGGACTTCAGCAGGTCCATGGCATGCTTCACTTTCTGGTACACCCCTTGGCCTCGGCGGGAGTCGTTGGCCTCTTCGAAGCCCTCCAGAGAGAGGGCGGGGACGAAGTTCTTCACCCGCAGCATGTCCTGGCAGAAGGCCTCGTCGATGAGAGTGCCGTTGGTGAAGGCCAGGAACTCGCAGTCCGGGTGCATCTCGCAGATGCGAATCAGATCGGCCTTGCGCACCAGGGGCTCGCCGCCGGTGTAGATGTACATATAGGTGCCCAGTTCCTTGCCCTGATGCACAATGGAGTCGATGGTCTCCAGGCTCAGGTTGAGCTGGTTTCCATACTCTGCGGCCCAGCAGCCGGTGC
The DNA here is from genome assembly GCF_012027765.1 of Pseudoflavonifractor sp. SW1122. NCBI lineage: Bacteria > Bacillati > Bacillota > Clostridia > Eubacteriales > Oscillospiraceae > Pseudoflavonifractor > Pseudoflavonifractor sp. SW1122. The sequence continues at coordinate 3,414 of NZ_SJOS01000053.1, forward strand.
AGTGCATGTTGCAGGCGGAGGTGGGGTCCAGAAGGATGGCCCAGGGGACATTGCAGCCCTCCCGTGCCTGGGTGGCGTCTTGAGTGGCACTGCCTTTCAAGCTGGCGTTGATGAGGAAGTTCTGGAAAAAGGCCTTGCGCACCCCGGGATCCAGCTGGTACAGCCGCAGAATCAGCTGATACCAGTTGTTCTTCTCCTCGATGGCCCGGCGCACAGCGCCTCTCTGGCTCTCATACCATCCATCTGGGGACAAACGGTCCACCAGAGCCATCAGCTTGGGGATGTTCTCCTGAGGATTTCCTTCGATATAGTTCAGCGCTTGATTCAGAGCAAAATTCTGAATGCCGTCTTTGATACTGCTCATAATTTTCCGTCCTTTCTATGCCTGTTCTGGCTATTTCAGGCATATTATAACGGCATTCCAAGGGGCGCGTCACCGGACATCCTGAGAAATCCGTCGAAAATTCGGACACTTTCCCCAAAGTGTTACCTTCTGGGACAGTGAGGGTCAAGTGTGCATTGAAGCACAGCATGGAGGTGTCTACCATAGGAACTAGCCGGCATTCTCGGAAGGAGTCTTGTCTATGTGCTAATTGCACGGACGGGCTGTCCCAGGTCTTGGAGCGGGCTTGGCCTGGGGGAGAGATATGAAAAAGGCCGTACCGCATCTGCTGCGGTACGGCCTATCAGGTGTGCTGAAAAGGGGCGGGCTAGTTTTGTTTGGCTGCCTCCACTTCCCGGCAGATGGAGGCGGCGCTCTGTTCGATGAACGTCCGGTTTTTAGCCACAAATTCCTCAGGGGGCATGCAGTCCTTGGTCAGCAGCCAGCGCTCCATGGCGCAGATGACTCCATCGGCAAAAAAGTTGATGGCAAACTCGTCAATTTGGTCTGAGTCCAGCAGGTGCTCCAGACGGTCCGTCGTGAGGGGGCGGATATACTCCCGAAAGTGATCACGGAAGGAGTTTTGCCCCTGGACTTGTAGAACCTTGCGGTAGAAGTCATGATTTTGGTAGAAATATTCGCAGGCACGCTGGATGAAGGACCAGTGCTCCTGGTAGGTGTCGTCTGGGTGGGCACCCTGAATCAGGGCGATGAACTCCGTGTCGAAAATCCAGTTCACCAGATCGTACTTGTCTTTGAAGTGGTAGTAGAAGCTCTTGCGGTTCATCTGACAGCGCTCACAGATGTGAGAGACGTTGATCTTTTCAAATGGCAGCTCTGCCATAAGTGCCCGCAGGGCTGTTGCCAAGGCGCGCTTTGTGATATTGGAGTCTGCCATTCTTGTCCCTCCTCTGATTTATCCATCAGTTTACCACACCATGCCCGCTTTCTCAAGACAGCCAAGGGAGGAGAGAAAAAATTGAAAAAAGGTGTTGACAGCTGCCCGCTTCCGTGGTATTATTACTTCCGTTGCTGAGGCAACCAAGCCACTTGCGCGAGTGGTGGAATTGGTAGACTCGCTGGCTTCAGGTGCCAGTGCTCGCAAGGGCGTGCGGGTTCGACTCCCGCCTCGCGCACCAAAAGGACACACGTTGGACGTGTGTCCTTTTTCTTTTGTGGAATACTTCCTAATCATGGAATATATGTCTGCGTACTCCTGTTCAAAAGGGAAGAAATGGTGCGTATGCCTTGCAAACCATGGGAAAAGGGAGTAGAATAGACCAAGATTTGCAAAAGCAAGTCTGTTACATTCACTTGGATAGATGAAGTGAAAGGAGGAAATTAAGATGGCGAGAGTGACAGCGGCTCAGAAGAAGACCGTGACCGAGCCCAAGGTTGAAGCCTCTTTGGAGAAGAAGGTTGTGGAGCAGCCTGTGAAGAAGACCACCCGTACCGCCGCCCCCAAGAAGGTGGAGCTGGCTTACGTGCAGTTTGCTGGCAAGGAGTGGGACATGGCTGAGGTTGTGAAGAAGGCCAAGGAAGATTACCTGGCCCAGGGCAACAAGGCTACCTCCATGAAGAAGTTCTGCGTGTACGTCAAGCCCGAAGAGGGTCTGGCTTACTATGTGGTCAACGACACCGAGACCGGCAGCGTGGAGCTCTGAGATTGAGGCGACACAAGCGTCAAAAACAGCGAGGTCAGGAAATCCCAAAGGGGTTTCTCGACCTCGCTGTTTTTCTATCTACAGAGAGCGGGTCGCAGGACTGTGCGTTCTGCTGCCCGTTGCGATCCTGTCTTAAGAGACCAGGGGCATGATGTAGTTGACCCAGAGGGCGGATATGGGCATGACCAAGATCATGGCGGGCACCATATCGGCGATGGGGAACATCTTCACCTTGATCATACGGAAGCCGGTGGCCAGCATGATGAAGCCGCCGCAGGCTTTGAAGTCGTCTTTCAAAAGCCCTCCGGCCACGGCCCCCACAAGGCCGCCCACCACCACGGACAGGGCGTTGATCATCACGCCAATTGGCATAGGTTCTCTCTCCTTTCTAGATGGAAGCGCAGGTTAGAACAGATCAGGCACCCACTTTTTGGGGTCCAGCTCCTTGAACTTGGAGCGCTGGAAGCGGTGCTTCTGATCGAAGGGGACGGTGCAGTCAAAAATGGCCTTGCAGGCGATGCCGTGGTCCCGGATGGAGGGAGAGATGGTGGGATCGTTGGAGGGGTCCAGGGGATGGCAGCGCACGCCGGGGATGGGGATGAGGTCCACATCCGCCTGGAAGCGGGTGTTCATGGCCCAGATGACGTCGCTGAGGTCAAAGCAGTCCACATCCTCGTCCACCAGGAACACGTGCTTGAGCTCGCTGAAGGCGGAGAAGGCCAGCAGGGCAGCCTGGCGCTGACTGCCCTCGTCGGAGGGCATGGACTTCTTAAATTGCAGTACGGCCATGTACTTGCCGCCGCCGCAGGAGGCGCAGTACACATTTTGCAGCTTGCCGGGCATGGCACGCTCCACCATGGCCAGAATGCTGGCCTCGGTGGGGATGCCCGCCATGGACACATGCTCCTCGCTGGGGCCAATGCAGGACTGCATGATGGGATTTCTGCGGGTGGTCACAGCCTTGACCTTGATGATGGGGACCGCAGGGTTGGCCACACCGGTGTAGCCGGAGAACTCAGGCATGGCCTTGCCGGAATCGGTGTTGATGTCCTCCCGCACCCGGGCGTTGGGGATGAGCTCGCCCTCAATGACGTACTCGGCGTTGGCAATGCACTTCTCGTCAATGGTCAGGCAGGGGACCAGTTCCACAGCCTTACCACGAATGCCGCCAGCGGCGCCCAGCTCGTTGTAGCCCAGGGGGGTCGTGGGGGGCTCGAAGCAGGCGGCAATTTCAATGGCGGGGTCCACGCCCACGCTGATGGAGATGGGCAGGGGCTTGCCCATGGCCTCCGCCTTCTCCCGGAATACGCCAAGATGGCGGGCGCCGGGGACGAAGTACATGGAGATCTCGTCCTTGCTCTGCAGGCACAGGCGGTGGATGGTGATGTCAGACTCTTTTGTCTCTGGGTCAGAGGCATAGCACAGGCCCATGGTGATGTAGGGGCCGGCGTCCTCCTCGGTGTTGGTGGGGGCGGGGATGAGCTTGCAGATATCAAAGCCCTCCTCGGTGGCGTAGTGCACCACCTCTTGGCACTGGGCCTTGGAGGCATCTACCACCACAGGGGGAATGGGGTTGGACACGGCCCGGTTGAGCAGCTTGCCCAGGTTTTCAGGCTTTTCCCCCAGCAGATAGCCCACCCGCTTGCGGCTGGCCAGTACGCCGATGGCCACCCGGGCGTCGGGGTGACCCTTCACGTTATTGAACACCATGGCGGGGCCTTCCCGGGTGGGACGGGAGACGGTGCCGCCGGCGCCGACATAGCGATACACGCCGGAGAGCTCGGCGTTGGGGTCCACTTCCACGTCGGTCTCCACATACTGCCCGTCTACGGTCTGGAGCAGCTCCAGCGCAGAACGCAAATCGTTGATGTTTGCCATGTGAATCACACTCTTTTCTAGACATTGTGGGGCTCTGTCTGGCAGAGCATACCTTATCGTAAAGTATACACCCCGCAAACTTTGGGGGGCAATTCACAAAGGTGGTGCGCCTATTCCCAAAATCGATGGAGAATTTTTGGTGTGGGGAGTTGCATGAGAGGTGTCAGACGTAGTAAAATCCATAAGATAAGAGTAAAAACAAGGGGGAATGAACATGACCATGGCACAGATCCAACACTTTCTGGACATCGTGAATTGGGGTGGGTTTTCTGCGGCGGCCAGCGAGACGTTCATCTCCCAGTCCTCCCTCTCCAAACAGATCAAGTCCCTGGAATCCGAGCTCAACGTCCAGCTGTTTGACCGGACCAACAACAAAATTGCCCTCACCCCAGGCGGCACTGCATTTCTGGAATATGCCAGAAAGCTCAACAATACCTAAAAGGCCATGCTCCAGGACATGGAGCAGTACAGCAGCGCCAAGAAGACCATCTCCATGGGAATTTTGCCTCTGGAGCAGGGATACCGCCTGCTGGAGCGGCTGACCTCCTATCAGGTGGCCATGGAGCGGGTGCAGGTGAACATCACCGAGGACAACCAGGGCAAGCTGATTCCCCTGCTGGACCACGGCAAGCTGGATTTCGCCGTGGTGCGTATGGACGAGCTGGACCCGGAGGTATACGAGTTCCACCCCATCTATCGGGACAAGCTGGTGCTGGTGTACCGGAACACCCAGGAGGGAATCCCGCCGGAGGAATCCGTCTCCCTCTCTCAGCTCTCCCATCTGCCCTTTGTGCTCATGAGCGACGAGTCGGTGCTGCACAACTTGTGTGTCCGGCAGTTCCACCGGGAGAACTTCCATCCTTCGGTAATCTACACCGCCGCCCGGCACCGGTACCTGCTCAGCCTGGTAAACTCAGGGCTGGGGGTGACCATCCTGCCCAAAGCCCTGGTGAATACCGACCTGTTCCCAGATCTGTGCTGCAAGGACCTCAGGGGGGACATGGAGTCCCTCATCGGGGTGGTGCGCCTCAAGCACGCCCACCTGTCTGCTGGGGCGGAACACCTCTATGAGTTCTTTGCACAGCAGGGCATACTGGCCCAGGAACCATGAAAGGACGAGACACAGACATGAAACGGCTTATTGTAGCAATCAGCGGCGCCACGGGGGTGCAGATGGGGGCCAGACTGTTGGAGGTGCTCCACCACATGCCCCAGGTGGAGACCCACCTGGTGATCAGTCGAGGAGCAGAGGTGATCTTCCAGCGGGAGACCTCCATAGACTTGGAAGAGCTGAAGAAGCTGGCGGACTACACCTATGACGTGGACAATCTGGCAGCCGCCATTTCCAGCGGTTCCTACCGCACCGACGGGATGATCATTCTCCCGTGCAGTATGAAGACCCTCTCGGGATTGGCCAACGCCTATGACGAGGACCTCATTGTGCGGGCGGCGGACGTGTGCCTGAAAGAGAACCGCCGGGTGGTGGTGGTGCCCCGGGAGATGCCTCTCAACCGCATCCACTGCCGCAACCTGCTCACTGCCTGCGAGGCGGGGTATGTGATCATTCCGCCTATGCTCACCTTTTACAGCGACTACCCCACCGCCCAGGACCAGGTGGACCACATCATCGGAAAAATTCTCATGCAGTTTGACCTGGACTATGAGCGGTTCCAGCCGTGGAAGGGGTGAGGGGCATGGATTTGGAAGTGAAGGTGGGCAGCGACCCCTGCGCCGTCCGTCTCACCCTCTCCACCACCCAGGGGCGGGGCCTGTGCGGCTTCCTCACCGGAGGTGTGGCCCATGTGGGTGGCGTGGCCTACGCCGTGCCCCGGCCCAAGTCCTCGGGAGAGGGGCTCACAGCGGACCTCAGCACCGTCTGCGGCCCCGGGCACAAGGACGTGTATGCCGCTCAGACGGTGGCAGAAACGCTCTGCCTTGCTACCAACGAGACGGTGTGCATCTGTGCCGGGCTGCATCTGGACCACGCCAGCCAGGCTCAGATTAAAGAGATGATGGACAACTGTACCCAGGCGGCCCAACAGGCGGCGGAGGCGTACGAGAAGATGGGAGGCCAATGACATGGAAGACCTGCTGATCTGTGTAGACCCCCTGGACGTGCCAGTGGGCACCATGGGGAAGGAGGAGTGCCACCGGAGGGGGCTGCTCCACCGGGCGTTCTCCATCTTTTTGTATGACGGGGAGCGGGTGCTCCTCCAGCGCCGGGCCCTCCACAAATACCACTCCGGCGGGCTGTGGGCCAACTCCTGCTGCTCCCATCCCCGGGATGGGGAGACGCTGGAGGTGGCGGTGCAGCGCAGGCTCATGGATGAGCTGGGGGTGTCCTGCCCCTGCCGGGAGGTGGGCAGCTTCGTCTACCGCCACCAGTTCGCCCCAGACCTGTACGAGTATGAGTATGACCATGTGTTTGTGGGGGCCTATTCCGGACCGGTGACCCCCAACCCGGAGGAAATCATGGAGACCCGGTGGTACACCAAGGAGGAGATTCTCTCCCTCCTCATCCAAGACCCCGCCCGCTTTGCCCCCTGGTTCATCACCGCCTTTCCTATGGCAATCAACCACATGAAGTAAAAGAGCTGCGGCGCAGAGATAATTGCGCCGCAGCTTGTTGTCATTTCAGGAACCGTTTCAAGAGGTTGAACTTGGAGGGGGTGTAGGGGTGGTAGCGCAGAGGCACGTCCACCTGCTGGCCGCCCACCAAGATGCTTTTATAATGAGTGAAGGTGTCGAAGCTGGCTTTGCCGTGGTAGGCCCCCATGCCGCTGTTGCCCACCCCGCCGAAGGGTAGGTAGGGGGTGGCCAGGTGCAGAATGGTGTCGTTGAAGCAACCACCGCCGAAGGATAGACGGGAGGTCACCAGGTCTTGCATCTCCCGGCTCCTGGAGAAGAGGTACAGGGCCAGAGGCTTCTCCCGATTGGAGACAAAGTCCACCACATCCTGGGGTGTGGCGTAGGAGAGAATGGGGAGGACGGGGCCGAAAATCTCCTCCTGCATCACCGGGGACTGGGGGTCTACCTGGTCCAGCAGGGTGGGGGCGATCTTGCCGTCCCGGGCCTGTCCGCCCAAAAGGATGGTCTGGCCCTCCAGTAGACCCAGAATGCGGCGGTAGTGCTTGTCGTTGACGATCTTGCCGTACTCGGGGTTGGACAGGGGGTCGTCCCCCAGAGCGTCGAGGAGAGTCTTTTTCAGCTGCTCCACCAGCTGGTCTTTCACCTCCTGCTGCACCAGCACATAGTCTGGGGCCACACAGGTCTGTCCGGCGTTGAGGAACTTACCAAACACGATGCGCTTGGCGGCCAGAGCCAGGTCGGCGGTCTCGTCCACAATGCAGGGGCTCTTGCCGCCCAGCTCCAGGGTCACGGGGATGAGGTTCTGGGCGGCCCGGCGCATCACTTCTTTGCCCACGGTGACCCCGCCGGTGAAGAAGATGTAGTCCACACGCTGATCCAGAAGGGCGGAGTTCTCCGCCCGGCCTCCCTCCACCACCGCCACATACTGGGGCTCGAAGGTGGCGGCGATGAGTTGGGAGAGCACCTTGGAGGTGGCGGGGGCATAGGCGGAGGGCTTGAGAATGACGCAGTTGCCTGCGGCGATGGCTCCCAGCACCGGGGTCAGAGACAGCATAAAGGGATAGTTCCAGGGGGACATCACCAACACCACCCCATAGGGCTGGGGGTAGCGGCGGCTCTTGGCGGGAAACAGAGTCATGGGGGTGTGCACCCTCCGGGGCTTGGCCCAGCGGCGCAGGTGGGAGCGGAGGTAGGAGAGCTCCTCCAGCACTTGCCCAATCTCACAGAAGTAGCTCTCATAGGGGTGCTTGCCCAAATCTGCCTGGAGGGCTGCCTCAATGTCTGGCTGCATGGCTAGGATGTTGCGGCGCAGACGGTCCAGAGCGTCCAGACGGACGGCCGCAGGCAGGGTGGCTCCAGAGCGGAAGTGGGCGTGTTGGTTGGAAACCAGAGTGGAAATATCCATGGGGTGTTGAACTCCTTTTAACATTGGGGGAAGTGGATGGCGTCGGGGGACAGGGCAGCACAGGTGTCGATGGCCAGGTCCAGGTTCTCCTCCATGTGCTCCACCTCCCGGCTGAAGGCGCAGCAGAGGGCAATTTCCTCCGCCTGGCTGAGGGCTTCTCGCTCTGCCCACTGGGTGAGGAACAGATGGTAGAGTAGAATCGTGCTGCACGAGACAAAGGCCGCCCGTCCATAGAGTTGGTCATCGTTGACGGTTTTATGCCAGTGGCGGAAGAGAAGATACTCCGCCACGTTGGTGAGGTGGCGCTGCCACTGGGGGAACTGGCCCTCGAAGCGGCGGCATAGGTTCTGGTACTCCGCCTCGGTCAGACCCTCTAGCAGCTGGAAGCACTGGCTCAGACGCTGGGGCCAGGTGGGACGCAGGGGCTCCAGGGAGGAGAAGAACCGACACAGGGTCTGGGCGAATTCTTTCCCGTTCCCGGTGGAGGAGAGGGGGCGGATGGAGAGGACGGCCTGGGCCATGGCTGGGTAGTCCTCGCTGTCGATGGAGTCCTGTAGCGTGTCCGCCAAATACAGCACCCCTTGTAGGCGTTCCCAGAGGGTGTACTGCTGCTCCTCCATCCCGTCCAGGACCGCTTGCCGGGTGGTTTCCAGTCCGACGAGCAGCTGGGGCGGGATATCGGGGAAGGGCTGGTCCGGGTGGCCGTCGTCCACCTCTTCCACCTGGAACGCGGGGCTCTCCAGCAGCAGCCGGGCCACCTCGGGGCAGGATATAGCCAGGGAGGCCTCGGTGAGGTTGCCGTACTCCTCGATGAATCGGGGATAGGCGGCGCAGTGGTCGCACAGATGGGACTCCCCCCACTCCTTTTGGATGGCGCATAGCCCGTCCGGGGTGAGCATGGTACAAAAGCCCCGATGGTCCAGGCGGAAGCAGGTGTCTCCCTCCTCGTCGGTGGTGAGGCTCTCTTGGAGACGCTGGGCCAGGGAAGCGGGGGCGTGTTGGTAGTCGGAGAGGGTCTCCTCATCCAGGACAATGTCCCAGTCCCGGCAGCAGGTGTCGGGACAGGCGCCGCCCAGGCAGCGGAAACCGGGATAATAGTTGGGATGACGATGGAGCACAGTGATTCCTCCTTTGGGTGACAGTATAGCCAAACGGGCGGGAAAAAGCAAGGACCCGGCACGAGAGCTTCTCTGTGCCGGGTCTTGTAGGTGTGCGCCACGTCAATCGTCTCGCTCAGACTCGTATTTCAGAACTTGGCCGTTGGTGGCGTTGATTTCGTACTCATACTCCATGTTGCCCACATGGAAGGAGATCTCGTAGCGGGCCACGCCATCGTCGTGGTCCAGCTCATTTTCCAGCCGGGAGACCTGAGAGGCGTCCACTCCAGCGTGCTTGCAAGCGGCCTGGAGGGCGGCGTCATAGCCGATGTAGGACCCGGTGGAGGTTCCTTGGTTCTGATTCTGGTTGGTGGAGTTGTTGGATGCAGAGCGGTGGGCGTAGTGATCGCAGGTGTCCTGCTCGAACTTTACCACGTCGCCCGTGGTGGCGTTGATCTCATAGTCGTATTCCACTCCGGCAGAGCAGAACTCAATTTCGTAGTAGGTCACGCCGTCGTCCTCGTCCAGCTTCACGGTGAGGGACTGGGCGGCGCTCTGGTCCACCTTGGCATGGGACAGAGCGGCGGTGGTGGCGGCAGACTCGCCGATGAAGGTGGTGTTGCCCTGAGCGCCGGTGTTACCGGAACTGGTGTGCCAGGTGTGGTCGCAGGGCTCCTGCTCGTTCTTCACCACACTGCCGTCCGTGGCGTTGATGTCGTACTCGTACTCGGTGCCGCCGCTGCAAAAGTCCAGCTCGTACACCATGACGCCCTTGGACCAACCAAACTCGGTGCTCAGCCCCTGCACATCGCTGGTGGCGATGCCGGCGTGGTCGCAGGCGGCCTGCAAGGCGGCGTCCTGGCCGATGTAGGCCTGATCGCTGGTGGTGCCGGTCTGGGACACCCCGGTGGTAGTCAGGTTGCGGGAGGAGGCGATGAGGGAGATCTCGCTCATGGACAGGGGGGCCAGGGACTCAAAGGTGAGGGTGCTGTCCTGAGCGATGACCTCCTGGATGAGGCTGGCCTTTCCGGCGGAGATGTTGTACTGCTGGGCCAGCTGGGCCAGGTCGTCGTCCACGGTGACGGTCTGGGTGAGGATGGCCCCGGACTGGAAGGCGCCGGAGATGGTGGTGGTGAGCTCGTTCTGGAGCTGGGTGGCGGTGTCGGCGTCAGCGTTCTCCACCGATACCAGAATGGCGTTCTCCAGCTCGTCCAGATACCCCTTCTGGAGGCAGGCGCCGATGATGGCGTTGACGGCGGTCTCCAGGTTGGTGCCCTCCAGCTCCATGCCGCCCATGATGTCCTTGGCGTCATCGTTGAGAGGGGTGGCAGTGGTGACAGTCTCCTTGTTGTTGACGGACAGGGCGATGCTGGGGTTGATGTCCAGGGTCACCACCGAGTCGGCGGCACTTGCCTGTTGGAAACGGGAGATGCCAAAGATACTGCCGGCCACAATGGCCAGGGCGGCTGCGGCGGAGAGGGGGGCGATCCAGCGGCGCTTATTAGAATTGTTTTTCATAGAGATCACAGTTCCTTTCTGTTCCTCGCAGGCGGAAAGGATGGCATCCAACTGATCGGGGGCAGCGTGGGTGGCCGCCTGTTGAATTCGCTTGTGAATTTCCTCGTGGGTCATCTCAGTCTGCCTCCTTCCATGCGGCGTTAAGCTTTTTAATGGAACGATGGTACTTGGAAAGAACTGTGGGTAAGGGCAGGGACAACAGCTGGGCGATCTCCCGGTGCTTGAGCCCCGTGAGGGCGTGAAGGGTGACGATCTGCCGCTCCTGGTCATCCAGAAGGGAGAGCAGGGAGTCTAAGGTGAGCAGGTCGTCCTGGTCCACCATGGGATTGTGGGAGAGCCGGGCCAGATGCGCCTCCTCCAGGGGGAGGGTGTGGGACTGCTCCCGGAGCCGGGACAGGGCCAGATTGCGGGTGATGGTGATGATCCAGGCCATGGGCTTTCCCTGGGAGCGGTAGGACCCGGCGCTGTGATAGAGTTGGATAAAGGTGTCCTGGGTAATGTCCTCTGCATGGTCCACGTCTTTCAGTACCGACAGAGCAAAACCGTATACGGCGGCCTTGGTGGTTTGGTAGAGGCTGGCCAGGGCCTCTTTGTCTCCCTGGGCCATCCGTGTGATGAGATCATCCAGCTGGTGGCTGTCGTGCCCGGAGCGCTCAACGGGCAGAGCCGATGTGAATAATATCATGGTTTCACCTCTGTTCATCTATATAACGCAGGAGAGGACAGAATTATTGCGCGTGCCTCAAAAATTTTTTTGAATAATTTCTTCCGCCACTTTGATGCCGTCCACGGCGGCGGAGGTGATGCCTCCGGCGTACCCGGCCCCCTCGCCGCAGGGATAGACGCCCCTTACAGAGATGGACTGGTAATCCTGGCCCCGGATGATGCGTACCGGGGAGGAGGAGCGGGTCTCCACGCCGGTGAGAACCGCCTCAGGGGTGGCAAAGCCCTTGAGCTTCCGGTCAAAGAGGGGGAGGGCTTGGCGCAGGGTGTCCAGTACATAGTCGGGCAGCACCCCCTCCAGGCTGCCCCATACCACCCCGGGCCGATAGGAGGGGAGAATGGAGCGGGGCCCAGAGGAGGGCTGCCCGGCCAGGAAGTCCCCTACCGTCTGGGCGGGGGCCATGGGATTGCCGCCACCGTAGGCCCAGGCGGCCTCTTCCCACTGTTCTTGGAATCGTACCCCGGCCAGAGGGTCGTCTCCGGGGAAGTCGTCGGGACCCACGCCCACCAGGAAACCGCCGTTGATGTTCTCCTGGTCCCGGGCCCGCAGGGACATGCCGTTGGTGACCACTTGCCCGTCTTGGCTGGCGGAGGCCACCACCTGCCCGCCGGGGCAGACGCAGAAGGTAAAGGCGGAACGGCCGTTGGGCAGGTGACAGGACAGCTTGTAGTCGGCAGCGGGCAGCTTGTCCCAGCTGGGACCGAACTGGGCCTGACTCACCGCCTCCTGCTTGTGCTCAATGCGTACCCCGATGGCAAAGTTCTTCTGCTCCATGGCCAGCCCGCTGTCTAGGAGCATGGCGAAGGTGTCTCGGGCAGAGTGGCCGGGGGCCAGCACTAGGGTGTCGCAGGGGAGGGTGTAGACTTCACTGTCGTGGGTGATTTCCACGGCGGTGATGGCTCCGTCCTGGATGTGCAGCCCGGTGAGCTGATGGTCGAAGCGCACCTCCGCGCCCAGAGAGATCAGCTCCTCCCGCATGGATTTGACCACCTGGCGGAGAATATCGGTGCCGATGTGGGGCTTGTGGGACCACTGGATGTCCTCGGGGGCCCCGTGCTCCACAAAGGTGCGGAACACGTGGGCGATGCGGGGGTCGTTGATGCCAGTGGTGAGCTTGCCGTCAGAGAAGGTGCCGGCGCCTCCCTCGCCAAACTGTACGTTGGAGCGGGAGTCCAGCTTCCCGGTGGACCAGTACGCCTCCACCGCCTGGGTGCGCTGGTCCACGTCGCCGCCGCGCTCCAGCACGATAGGTTTCAATCCAGCCCGGGCCAGGGTCAGGGCGGCAAACAGTCCGGCGGGGCCGGTGCCCACCACCACTGGGGGGAGGGAAGAGGTGCGGCCCAGGGGCGGCAGGGTGTAGGGCTTCTCCTCCCACAGGGTGACCCCCTTGGGGTGACGCTTTAACACCGCCTGCTGGTTGGACACCTGTACCCGTACCGAACAGACGTAGTGCACGTCCTGCTTTTTCCTCGCGTCAATGGACTGGCGGGTGAGTACCACCTGGGACAGGTCCTTCACCGACACCCCCAGGTGCTTGGCCAATTTCTTATATAAGGTTGTCTGGTCTGCGTCAATGGGCAGACGGAGATTGGTGACATGCAGCATATTACAACACCTTAGAACCGTTGATAACCAACTGGAATTTCAGAGAGAAGAACTCGGCGGCCTTGCGGCACAGGAGCATGCGGGAGAGGAAAATCTCGAAGTAGTCCATTACCGCACAGATCTCGGTGTCAATGGTAATGGACAGGGTCAGAGTCTTGGCCTGAGAATCCAGGGTCAGGTCGGAGTTCTCCACGGCATAGTTGACCCGGTCGTGAATGTCGAAGTTAATGGTGTCCTGGTTGCGCACCCGGCTGCGGCGCACGTCGCTCTTGTCCGCCAGAATGAGGGCGGCGGCCACGGCGTTGACCGGATAAGCGGTGTGCTCGTCGTGGTTGCCGATGGCGGTGATCACCACCGCCACGTCGGCAGGCTCCATGCCCATCTTGTCCAGAATGCGGAAGGCCATGACAGCGCCGCTCTGGGCGTGGTCCACTCGGTTGATGACGTTGCCAATGTCGTGCATGAACCCGGCGATCTTGGCCAGCTCAATGTGCCGCTCATCGTAGCCCAGGTCCTGCAACAGCTGGGCGGCGGTCATGGCACACTTGGTGACGTGGGCAAAGGAGTGCTCAGTGTAGCCCAGGGCCACCAGAGAGGCATCGGCCTGGGTGATATAGGTGCGGATTTCAGGGTTGTTGCGCACCGCTTCAAAATCAATCTTCATTGGAAATCTCCCGTAAGTCGTAGGGGGTGGTTTGATAGACGTAGTAGTTCAGCCAGTTGGTGTACAGCAGCTGTCCGGCGGACCGCCAGTTGACAATGGGGGCCTGGTTAGGGTCGTCCTGAGGGAAGTAGTGGGCGGGGACGGCGATGTCCAGGCCACGGTCCACATCCCGGAAGTATTCCCGGGCCAGGGTGTCCTCGTCGTACTCCGGGTGGGCGAAGATGAAGAAGCGGCGGTTGTCCATGCTCTTCACGCCGAAGACCCCCGCCTCGTCGGATACCGCCAGCAGCTCCAGCTCGGGGATGGCCTGGAGGTCCTCCAGGTGCACCTCGGTGTATCGGGAGTGGGGGGCATAGAAGCGGTCGTCAAAGCCCCGGAACAGAGGGGACTGCTTGCGGATGATCTGGTGCTGATAGATGCCAAACAGCTTGTGGGGCAAGGTGTGCTTTTGAATGTGGTAGTGATAGTACAGCCCGGCCTGAGCGCCCCAGCAGATGTGGAAGGTGGAGTGCACATGGGTGCGAGTCCACTCCATGATCTGACACAGCTCCTCCCAATAGTCCACTTCCTCGAAGTCCAGGTTTTCCACTGGGGCCCCGGTGATGATCATGCCGTCATAGTGGTTGTTGCGGATTTGATCGAAGGTGGTATAGAAGGAGTCCAGGTGATGGCTGTCGGTATTCTGAGAGACGTGGCTGCTGGTCTTGAGCAGCTGTACATTGATCTGTAAGGGAGTGTTGGACAGCTTGCGCAGCAGCTGCGTCTCGGTGACGATCTTCGTGGGCATAAGATTCAGAATCAAAAGATTCAAAGGTCGGATGTCTTGGTGGAGAGCACGGTGCTCTGTCATCACGAAGATATTCTCGCCCTCCAATACACTGGTAGCAGGCAGGGAGTCGGGAATACGAATGGGCATAGGGATACCTCCGCTCTTACATTATATAGTAGATATAGCAAACCTACGATACCACAGGAGGGCGGGAAAAGCAAACGATAAAAAGTTGAAAAAAGGTGTTGACAAATGAGAGAAGAGCTGGTATAGTATCTAAACGTGCCCCGGACGAAACAAAACAACGCCAAACAGCTTCGAAAAAAGTTGAAAAAGGTGTTGACAAGTTGAAAACCGCGTGGTACAATAAAATCCCGCTGATGAAGCGGTTTGTACCTTGTAAATTAAACAATGAGAAACACGAAAAGCACCAGAAGGACACGAGTCCTTCATGGAAACTGGTAACACAGTGAAATGAAGGGTCTCATCAATTCATATCTTTGAAGTTAAGAGATTAGCTTCAATAAAATTGATTTGAACGGT
>NZ_SJOS01000054.1:0-17981 GCF_012027765.1 Pseudoflavonifractor sp. SW1122
CTTATTGTTCGCTTTTGGCACGCTGCTTTCTGCGCTTGAGCCACTCCCCTTTGATGCGGCTGCCCCATTCAAAGGCAGTCTCAAAGGCGTAGATCACCGAGGGGGTGAGCAGCAGGAACACCGTCACCACCAGGGCGGACTGGAGGTCCAGGGCGGTGAGCTCGAAGAAGGGTCCAAACCACACCACGGCCACCACCATGGCCACGGTCATGGCCCCCAGCAGGGCCCAACGCTTCTTGTCCAAGGGCCGGGCCACATAGTAGATCACCAGCAGTCCCACCGCCCCGATGGTGACGGTGGACAGGGTGGACAAGGTGGCCCTCTGGAAGGTAAAGGCATAGGTGAACAGCTCCAGACCCACAATGAGCACGATGTTGGTCAGACCTCCCGGCAGAGCCCGGCGGAGCACGTTGTGCATAAAGCGGCCCCGCACCAGCTCATGGTTGGGCTCCAGGGCCAGCACAAAGGAGGGAATGCCGATGGTCAAGGCGCTGATGAGGGTGAGCTGAATGGGGACAAAGGGGTACGGGAACCCGGCAATGAGGGTGATGAGGGCCAGAAACACCGACATGATGTTTTTCACCAGGTAGAGGGCGGCGGCCCGCTGGATGTTGTTGATGACCCGTCGGCCCTCCTCCACCACCCGGGGCATGGCGGAGAAGTCGGAGTCCAGCAGTACCAGCTCGGCCACCTGGCAGGCGGCCTCGGCTCCCGAGGCCATGGCGATGCCGCAGTCGGCGTCTTTCAGGGCCAGCACGTCGTTGACGCCGTCGCCGGTCATGGCCACGGTGTGCCCCGCCTTTTGCAGGGCCTTCACCAGCTTGCGCTTCTGGTCCGGGGTCACCCGGCCAAAGACGTTGTATTCCTGCACAGCCCGGTCATAGTCCCCCGGCTCCTTGAGGGTGGCAGCGTCCACAAATCGCTCCGCCCCAGCAATGCCCGCCTGTTGGGCCACCCGGGACACGGTCTGGGGGTTGTCACCGGAGATGACCTTCACGTCCACCCCGTACTTGGCGAAGTAGCGGAAGGTGTCGGGGGCCTCGGGGCGGATGGGGTTGGCCACCACCACCAGGGCCACGGGGACCACCGCACCCTGCAAGCCCCCCTCCTGGGTGGGAGGCGTGTCGCACTGGGCCAGCAGCAATACCCGGCAGCCCGCCTGCTGGTAGGGCTCCACCCGGTGGGCAATGGCTTGGTAGCCCTCTTTGAGGATGAATTCCGGGGCTCCAAGCACGTAGGAGCCGTGGTCCTGGAACACCACCGCCGACCACTTATTGGCGGAGGTGAAGGGGACCACCTGCTGGGCCTGCCAGCCGTTCCCCTGCTGGAACCGCCGGGCCAGAGCCTTGGCGGTGTCGTTGTCGGCGTCCATCACCTGGTAGTAGGCACCCAGCACTCCCTCCACCTGCTGGGGAGAGGTCTGGGGGTCCAGGCACACCAGTTCCTGCACCGACATGTCCGGCTGGGTGACGGTGCCCGTCTTATCCACGCACAGCACGTCCACCCGGGCCAGGGTCTCAATGGCACTCATCTGGTGAACCAGGGTTTTCCGCTGGGCCAGGCGCATCACCGAGACGGCCAGGGCCACACTGGTCAAGAGGTACAGGCCCTCGGGAATCATGCCGATGAGGGCGGCCACCATGGAGGTGATGGAGGTGGAGAAGCTCTGCTCCTGCACCAGAAATTCGTTGCAAAACAGGGCGATACCCAGAGGGATAAGGGCAAAACCGATGACCCGAATCAGGCGGTCCAGAGACTTCATCATCTCGGACTTGCCCGCTCCCTGGTCCGCCTTGGCCTCATGGGCCAGACGAGCGGCGTAGCTGGCCGCTCCCACCTGGTCCATCCGGGCCCGGCACTTGCCAGACACCACAAAGCTGCCGGAGAGCAGCGGGTCCCCAGGATTTTTCACGATGGGGTCCGCCTCGCCGGTGATGAGGGCCTCGTTCACCGTGACTTGGCCCACTAAAACCGGGCCGTCGGCGGGAATCTGATCTCCAGCACCCAACTCCACAATGTCCTCCCGCACCAGTTGGTCCACAGGCACGGTGCCCAGCTGTCCGCCCCGCACCACTTTGACCCGGGCCTGAGCCACCAGAGCCAGCTTGCTCAGGGTGGCTCTGGAGCGCAGCTGCTGGACGATGCCGATGAGGGAGTTGATGGCAGCGATGAGCAGAAAGAACATGTCCCGGAAGCTGCCCGCCAGCACCAGCAGCGCCGCCAGCACCACAAACACCAGGTTGAAGAAGGTCAGGGTGTTTTCCCGGATGATTTCCCCGGTGGATTTCAGGTTGGTCTCCTCCACCCGGTTATGCCATCCGGCGGCGGCCAGCTGGGCGGCCTGGGCCTGGGTCAGGCCCTGTTCCGGGGTGGGAAAATAGCGATCCATGGGGACGGGCTGCCGGAGCTGGCCGTCCCCTCTCTGTCTCTTGTTTCGCTTTATCATCTTATTGTTCCTCGTCCGCCAAGGTCATGGCGTATTCAAACCGGACCTCACCCTCTGGGCCGATGCCACGGGCAAAGAGGTGCTCTCCCTCCACGGCGGTGGCCATGGACAGCTCTTCCCCCGCCCGGCACTCACTAATGTAGGAGATTTGGATGTCCCGGATGTACTTTCCCTTGCCATTTCGCTCCATGTGGAGGGCATCACAGGCATAGTCAGCATAGTGGCTGTTGTTGATATGGCCGTTGATGTCGGTATCCGAATACCCGAGATACCGCTTCCCTGCCGCACCAAATTCCTTGGGCATGGGTACCCGGTGGAGCTTGATGGACTTGTTCCGCTCCCCGCCGTCGGTGCCCTGGAACTCGGTGACGTCCCGCAGCCGGAACAGCTTGTGGGTGTCGGCGTCTACCATCACCCACTGGGCCACACCCTGGCCGATGAGCTTCCCGTCCCGGAAGATGTCAAAGTCCCGGTATGTGGCTACCCCGGTGCCGCCCCGGTGCCAGGTCTGAATGGTGAATTCATCGTTCCACCGCAGGGGGGCATACAGCTCCACCCAGTTGCGGGACACCATCCATAGGCAGTGATACCGCTCAAAAATCTCCGGCCCCGAGGCCCCCAGCTGGATGGCCGCCTGGGTGGCGGCCTCCTGCAAATAGCCCAGCAGCGCCGAGGGTCGGCACTGGTTGAACATGTCCACATCCAGGGAGCCCACCCGGAAGGTGACTTCAGTGATTTGATGACTCATTTACTCTTCCTTCTTTCCAGGAATGGTGAGGGTATAGCGGGCGCAGATCTCGTCCACGTCGTCCAGGGTGGCGGCCGGTAGCCGCAGGGTGGCACCGCATCCAGCGCACACCACATCCACCGAGGAGTACCCCACCTTGATACCGTACTGGTCGCAGCCGCAGCCGCAGGAGATGCCCTTGCGGCCTGCAATGTCCTTGAGCTCCGCCAGCACCTCGCCCATGACGATCTCGTCCAGGAAGGTGCCTCGGGTCTCCTCCTGGTCATCCATGCGCAGCTTGTCCACGGCCCGCTCCAGCTTCTCCATTTCGCCGAACACCGCCTCCTCTTCTCCGATGAAGCAGCAGCCCAGCCCCGAGGCGGAGCAGGAGAGCACCAGCAGCTTCTCCTCCATCATGGCCCGGGTGGAGCACACGGTGTGGTGGTCCTTGGCGCAGAAGAGACAGGGCACCGTCACCTGACAGTGCTCCCCCTGCTGGTGAAATTCCAGCTGAGACTTGCCGCAGGGACAGGGGATGATCTGGTCCCCGGCGGCCAGGGCAAAGGCGGTGCGCTCCACCACCACAGCCTTGCCGCACACGGGACAGATATAGCCGATGTATCTGGTCTGTTCCGACATAACAGGATTCCTCCCATAACATTTCTCAAAAAATTTTCCAACAGAGTGCATTATACCACCCCTTTGTGAATTTTTCTAGCACTCCCTGGCTTTTGTGATAAATTCCTTGTCGGTGCGCATACTAGAGGCAAGACATTTTCTTGAAGGAGTCTTTGCCTATGCCCCGCTCGTCCCAAACCTATCAACTCTCCCGGCCCCCCGTCATCGTGGGCTACGGCAGCGCCGGAGGCCGCAAGGAGAAAGAGGGCCCCCTGGGCCGCTTTTTTGACCACACCTGTGAAGACGACACCTTCCAGCAGTCCAGCTGGGAGATGGCGGAGACCACCATGCAGCAGATGGCCCTGGAGTCCGCGCTGAAACGGGCCAAGCTGGAGGCCCAGCAGCTGGACTTTCTCCTGGCGGGAGACCTTCTCAACCAGTGCATCAGCTCCGCCTTTGCCGCCCGGTGGGCGGGGGTGCCCTACCTGGGCCTCTATGGGGCCTGCTCCACCATGGGGGAGAGCCTGGCGCTGGCCTCCCTGCTTCTCTCCGGGGGCTGGGGGCACCACGCCGCCGCCATGACCTCCTCCCACTTCTGTTCCGCCGAGCGGCAGTACCGCACCCCTCTGGAGTACGGCTGCCAGCGGCCCCCCACCGCCCAGTGGACCGCCACCGCCGCCGGGGCGGTGGTGCTCTCCTCCCAAGGGGAGAAAGGCCCGGTGGTGTCCGCCGTCACCATCGGCAAGGTGATGGACAAGGGGATCAAAGACCCCGCCAACATGGGGGCGGCCATGGCTCCGGCGGCCTACGAGACCCTGCGGGCCCATTTCCGGGACACCGGGCGCAGTCCCGCCGACTACGACCTCATCCTCACTGGAGACCTGGGCCAGCTGGGGTGGGAGATCGTCTCCGACTTCTTCTCCCGGGACGGGTGTCCCCTGTCCAACTACAACGACTGCGGCCTGCTTCTCTTTGAGCGGGAGGCCCAGGACGTCCACTGCGGCGGCTCCGGGTGTGGGTGCAGCGCCGCCGTGCTCACCACCATGGTCCTGCCCGGCCTCCAGTCCGGGCGGTGGAAGCGGGTGCTCTTCTGCCCCACCGGGGCGCTGCTCTCCCCCGTGTCCACCATGCAGGGGGAGTCCATCCCCGGCATCTGCCACGCCATTGTGCTGGAAGGAGGTGCAAGCTGATGGAATACTTCAACGCCTTTTTGCTGGGCGGCATTCTCTGCGTCATCGGTCAGGTGCTCTTGGACCGCACCAGCCTCACCCCCGCCCGGATTCTGGTGTTTTACGTGGTGGCGGGGGTCATCCTCAGCGGACTGGGGCTGTACCAGCCTCTGGTGGACTGGGCGGGGGCCGGGGCCACCGTCCCCCTCACCGGATTCGGCCACACCCTGGCCCAGGGGGTGCGCAAGGCCGTGGAGGAGGAGGGCTGGCTGGGGGTGCTCACCGGAGGACTCACCGCCACCGCTGGGGGTATCGCCCTGGCCATCACCCTGGGTCTTGTGGCATCTTTCCTGTTTCGACCCCGGCCCAAGAAGTGATTTTCCATGTTTCTGCCATTGACAAAGTCAGTGGTGTAAAGATATAATGTTACCCGCAATTGAACATTGCCTTATCGAGAGTGGCGGAGGGATCGGCCCAATGAAGCCACGGCAACCTGCTTACCTGAGCAAGGTGCCAAATCCGGCGGAGACGAGTGTTTCACTCGCGCGCAAGATGAGGACACGCTGTCTCCATCCGCCGGACTGTCCGGCGGATTTTTTGTTTTCGCTTTTACCGTACAAAGAAAGGAAGATTACTTATGGCAAGACGTTTCTTTACCTCGGAGTCTGTCACCGAGGGACACCCCGACAAGATCTGTGACCAGATTTCCGACGCCGTTCTGGACGCCATTCTGGCTCAGGACCCTGTGGCCCGTGTGGCCTGTGAGACCACCGTGTCCACCGGTCTGGTGCACATCATGGGTGAGATCACCACCTCCTGCTACGTGGACATCGCCAAGGTGGCCCGGGAGGTCATCCGGGACATCGGCTATGACCGGGCCAAGTACGGCTTTGACTGCGACACCTGCGGCGTGGTGCTCAACATCGACGAGCAGTCCCCCGACATCGCCATGGGCGTGGACAAGGCCCTGGAGGCCCGGGAGGGCGAGATGACCGACGAGCTGGACGGCGGCGCCGGCGACCAGGGCATGATGTTCGGCTACGCCTGCCGGGAGACTGAGGAGCTCATGCCCCTGGCCATCTCCCTGTCCCACAAGCTGGCCCAGCGGCTCACCGCCGTGCGCAAGGACGGCACCCTGGACTACCTCCGCCCCGACGGCAAGTCTCAGGTCACCGTGGAGTACGACGAGAACCAGAACCCCGTACGGGTGGACGCTGTGGTCATCTCCACCCAGCACAGCCCCGAGGCCTCTCTGGAGCAGATTCGTGCCGACATGGTGGAGCACGTCATCCGTCCCACCATCCCCGCTAATCTGATGGATAAGAACACCAAGATCTACATCAACCCCACCGGCCGCTTCGTGGTGGGCGGTCCCCAGGGCGACTCCGGCCTCACCGGCCGCAAGATCATCGTGGACACCTACGGCGGCTCCGCCCCCCACGGCGGCGGCGCCTTCTCCGGCAAGGACCCCACCAAGGTGGACCGCTCTGCCGCCTACGCCGCCCGCTGGGTGGCCAAGAACGTGGTGGCCGCTGGGCTGGCCGACCGCTGCCAGGTGCAGTTGGCTTACGCCATTGGCGTGGCCCGGCCTGTGTCCGTGCTGGTGGACACCTTCGGCACCGGCAAGGTGTCCGACGAGGTGCTGGAGCAGGCCGTGAACCAGGTCTTTGACCTGCGGCCCACCGCCATCATCAACCGTCTGGACCTGCGCCGCCCCATCTACCGCCAGACCGCCGCTTATGGCCACTTCGGCCGTCCCGAGCTGGACCTGCCCTGGGAGAAGACCGACATGACCCAGGCTCTGCTGGACGCCTGCAAGGGCTAATCCCTATCCCATCAACCAAAATGAGTGAGAGCCGCCAAAAGGCGATTCTCACTCATTTTTTCATGTCCCAGCTTTCTGTTTGGGCTCAGCCACTATCATTTGCAACGGGTTTCCCCCAGGTAAATCACTCTTCTTCGTCATCCTCAAAGGAATATTCATTGAGCGACTCAAAATCTAAAAACTCTGCCACCGTCATGTTGAAGGCCAACGCCAATTTGTGCAGCGTCTTCACCCGTGGATTTTTGGTCACCCCTCGCACAATGTTGTCCAAGGTGGACTGCTTGACATTGCTCATGGAGGCCAGTTTATTGATGGAAATCCCCCGCTGTCTGCAAAGCTCCCGGATGCGCTGAATATATAGCTCGTAATATTCCATAGGCTTCTCCCTCTGCAATCATTACCCATTTACGGGTTGATGTGATGATAGCAACAAACAAGGGAAAACCTACCCGAATACGGGTTGACTTGTGGAATAATTTTGTTTTACAATTGTCATATACCCGAATAAAGGTAACTTCTTTGGAGGGAGCAATATGTCAACGTGTACATTTTTGGGGCATCGTCAATGTCCCCCTGATTTAAGGCCGCAACTGCGCCGAGTTCTCATGGATTTCATCGAAGAGCACGGCGTTCGTACATTCTATGTAGGCAACCAAGGCGGTTTTGAGCGCATGGCTTGTTCTGTCCTCCGTGAGCTTTGCCTGGAATATCCAAGCGTCACCTATGGGGTTGTTCTGGCGCATCTCCCCATCCATGGGCAAGAGACGAGAGAGAACGCCATGGATGACTCCCATTTGATTCTTCCAGACGGTATTGACACCATTCCCAAGCAATTCACCATGGACTGGAGAAATCGCTGGATGTTAAAACAGTCGGATTATGTGGTGACATATGTGACCCATCCCTGTGGTCATGCAGCCAGATATGCAGCACTGGCCAAGCAAATGGGCAAGCGGGTGCTCAATCTGGACCCACCCCGTTCCGTATCTCCTTACATTGGGAGGCTATGAAGAAGCCGCTGCAAAACAGAAACAGGCTGTTGCAAACCGCATGTCTGCAACAGCCCCTTTCTTCTAGATTCCCAACAGACTCCCCAAAGCATTGACCAGGATGCACAGCCCCATTCCCAGCAGGGTTGGCACCGCCACCGCCACCAGGGTCCACTTGATACTCTTGCTCTCCCGCCAGATGGTGAGGCAGGTGGTGGAGCAGGGCCAGTGAAACAGCGTGAACAGGAGGGTGCACACCGCTGTGGTCATGGTCCACCCGTGCGCTTCCAGAAGGGTCTGCACCCCGGTGAGTTGGTCAAAGTCCACCAGGCTGCCCTGGGCCAGGTAGGCCATGAGCATCACCGGCATGACAATCTCGTTGGCGGGCCAGCCCAGGAGGAAAGCGGTTAAAATCACCCCATCCAGGCCCATAAGCTGCCCCAGGGGGTCCAAAAATCCAGTGATATGAGCCAGAATGGTGGCATCCCCCACGGTGATGTTGGCTAGCAGCCAGATGACGCCCCCGGCGGGGGCCGCCACCGCCACCGCTCGGGCCAGCACGAACACCGTGCGGTCCAGCAGGGAGCGCACCACCACCTGCCCCACCCGGGGACGGCGGAAGGGAGGCAGCTCCAGGGCAAAGGCGGAGGGGGTACCTTTCAGCACGGTAGCGGTGAGCAGTCGGGTACACCCCAGGGTGGCGGCCACCCCCAGCAGCAGCACCCCCAGCAGGGCCGCTGCCCCCACAAGGCTTCCCCCCTGTCCCACCAGAAACAGGGTAATGAGGGCCAGTAGGGTGGGAAATTTCCCGTTACAGGGCACCAGGGACGAGGTGAGCATGGCGGCCAGCCGCTCCCGGGGGCTGTCAATGATACGGCACCCCGTCACACCACAGGCGGTACACCCCAGGCTCATGCACATAGTGAGAGCCTGTTTTCCACAGGCCCTGGCCTTTTGAAAGGCGTGGTCCAGCACAAAGGCCACCCGGGGCAGGTAGCCCAGGTCCTCCAGCAGGGTGAACAGGGGGAAAAAGATGGCCATGGGGGGCAGCATCACCGACACCACCCAGGTGGTCACCCCGTATACTCCGTCCAGGAGGAAGGCCCGAAGGGCGGGGTCCCAGTCCCCCATCCACCCCTCCAACTGCTGTCCCAGCCAGTCAAAGCCCTGGGACAGCAGAGACGAAGGCAGATTGGCCCCCGCCACCGTCAGCCACATCACCCCGGCCAGGAGCACCAGCATCAGAGGGATGGCGGTAAACCCACTCACCATCCACTTGTTCCACACCGCTTGACGGCGGGCCTGGGGGGTGGGGGTGGTGTCCACCGCCTGACGGGCGTAGGCCTGGGCGGTGCACACCCGCTCCATAGGGGGCTGTGCGGGGCGAACAGGTCCGGTGATTTCTCCCTCGGCCAGCCGAACCATCACCTCCCGCAGGGTATCCAGCCCCGCCCCAGTGCCTGCAGACACCCCCACCACGGTCACGCCCAGGGCGTCGGCCAGGACGGTGAGGTCCACCTGCACCCCCAGCCGCTGGGCCTCATCCATGAGGTTGACGCACACCACCACATTTCCTGTCACCTCCAGCACCTGGAGGGCTAAAATAAGATTGCGCTCCAAACAGGTGGCATCGCACACCACCACCACACCGTTGGCCTGACCGTGGAGCAGGTAGTCCAGGGCGATGTCCTCCTCCGGGGAGGCGGTCTGTAGGGAGTAGGTGCCGGGCAGGTCCACCACCGTCACCTCGCTGCCCTGCCATGTAAAGGTCCCGGTGGCCACATCCACCGTCTTCCCCGCCCAGTTTCCCGTGTGTTGGTGCAGCCCGGTGAGGGTGTTGAACACCGTGGACTTGCCCACATTGGGGTTGCCCACCAGGGCAACACAGGAGCCCATGTCTCACGCCCCCCGCTGGTGGGCCGGGCACAGGGCGATCTGGCGGGCGTCTGCCTGACGCAGGGCGATGAGGGCGCCCCGGATGAGGTAGGCGCAGGGGTCCCCCGCCGGGCTGCGGGCCATACAGGTGACCCGGGTGCCCGGGATGAGTCCCAAATCTTCCAGACGGTGCTTGAGGGCCAGGTGAGTGGACACGGACTGCACGTATCCGCTCTCCCCCTCGGCCAGCGCCGCTAAATTCCATTGTCGGTCCATCGAAGTTCTCTCCTTTCCCGGCTCCCCTGGTGGGAATCCGGCACTCCATCCTATGGGGTGCACACCCCCAGGGTTCACCAAAAAGGCCCCGTGCTCAGAGGTTGTCTCTGGGCACGGGGCCTTCTCTTTTTCATCTTTCTTCCTGTGAGGTCTCAGTTTCTTCTCATGCGGCGGAGAATGAATTTTCTCACCAGCACCACCATCACGACCAGCAGCGCCACCACAATGACCAGGGCCAGAATGGCCACGAAGGTAGGCAGCCCCGCATTTTTCAGCAGGCTCACCGGGTTCCAGCTGGAGTACACCAGCTTGCGCCCGTCGGTCTGTCCGTACTTCTGGTCCATTTCGCCGCCCATGGATTGCAGGTAGGAGGCGATGGCGTACCACTCCTTGACCTCGTTGCCTTCGTCGTCGTGGAGAATGTAGTCCTCCAGCTGGGAGATATCAATGGGATTGCCCTGGGCATCCCGAGGGGTCACGGTGAGGATGTTAAAGGTAGAGCTCTCAACCGCTCCCAGCATCTGCCCGATGTACAGCCCCGTGACCACGTGATAGAGCTGGTCATCCACGATGGGCTCGGTGATCCCGCCCTCTCGCATGAGCACAGCGTAGTCCACCTTGTCGAAGATCATCCGGTTGGTGTTAAAGGAGTATCCAACCCCGGAGTAGAACAGCTGGGCCGCCGACATAAGAGGCGGCACCGAGGCGTCCACCTCAATGGCGTTTTTCAAATCCTTGCCCGTCAGATACACCGAGATCAGGGGATAGCCGGGCACTCCATCGGCACCAATGCCCAGAGAAGCCACGTTGAACACCTGGGAGACGGTGATGGGCCCCTTGGGGAAGGTATCCCGGATGACGCCGGAGGCAGTGAGAGCCACGTCCACCGGGTCCTGGCTGGCCTGGTTCCCCGCCCAGTAGTAGGCATCGGCCAGCAGATTGCCCAGGGTGGACTCGTGCTGGGTGTCGTACACCTCATCCACGGTGTCGAACTGGTAGGGATTGTTCACCAGCACCTGGTCAAACTCCAGATCAAAGTCCGCCAGGTAGTCCTGCTCCACTTGACTCTTGGCCGCTTCAATCCACGCCGCCATCTCCGGGTCCTCGGGCACGCGCTCGTCCACAGGCACCAGGCGGCTGTCCTTCAGCTCCACCCCGTCCTGGGTGCGGGTCAGGGTGAGTACACCCAGATTTTTGCTGTTCTCTCCAGCGGAGACGATGTAGGTATCATTGACCTCAATGGGCTGCTCCAGGGTGGTGTGGGTGTGGCCGGAGATGATGACGTCGATGCCGTCCACCTTCTGGGCCAGCTCATAGTCCTCCCCCTTCCCGTTCTCGGTGCCGGAGTGGGACAGGCAAATCACCACGGGGTCCTCCCCATAGGCGGTCTGGCACTGCTCCGTGGCCTCCTTCACCACACGCTTGGCCGTCTCCACTGGGTCATGGAGTTCCATTCCCGACATGGGCGCGCACTCATCGGAGTCCACCCCGGTGATGCCAAAGATCACGTAGGGCACGCCGCCCCGCTCCAGGATTCGGTAATCCTGCACCCCGTAGGTGTACAGAGCGTCCCAGGTCTCTTCATCCTCCTGAGGCGGGAGATAGTTGGCGTCCACAATGGCGGGCAGAGGGTCCCCGCTGTCCACGGCGGCGTAGAGCATATCGGCCAGGCCAGAGGCGCGGTAGTCAAACTCATGGTTGCCAAAGGTGGTGACATCGTACCCCATCTGGCCCATGGCCCGCAGCTCCAGAGCGGAAGTGGAATAGGCCGTCTGGAACAGGCTGCCCATGGAGAAGTCGCCTCCGTCCAGCACCAGAGCGTTGGGGTGCTCCTCCTTCTGCTCATCAATGAGGGTTTTCAGCCGGGCATAGCCCCCTCTGGAGTGCCCGTCCGGCCCCTCCTTGGGCAGAAAGCTGGAGTGCATATCGTGGGTATATAAAATGGTGATCTCCTCCACCGTCTCGTCGGCGGCCCACACCTGGGACACGCTGAGAGACAGAGCCAGCGCCAGCAGCATCACCAGACAAAGAAGTCGTCTCACGGGACATTCCTCCTGACTCAACCGTTTTGATTTTCCTCATTATACCTGAAATTGGCACAGAACACAAGTGGGCGGGCGGCAGAGGGTCTCTCCTCCGCCGTCCGCCCACTGGACATGCAGACGATCAATCTTTGTGAATGTGCACGTGGTTGTTGATGTGATTGGCGCAGTAGCAGTAGTAGCCGTCGCACTTGGAGCAGTAGCGGAACTCCATATCCGGGTCGTCGGCGTCGGTGATACCGCACACCGCGCACTTGTGGTGATACCCCTTTGTCTCCTGGGCCTGTTTCTGGGCCTGCTTGAAGTGGATCACCTTGGGGTCGGTCTTGTGGCGCACAATTCCCAGCTTGGCCTGCCAGAAGGGCCAGGTGAAGATGAAGAAGTTGATAAAGCTGGCCAGAGGCACCAAGGCCAACATCCAATAGCCCAGCTTAAACAAGTCCACCATATCCACGATGACCAGCACCACATCGATGAGGGCCATCCACTTCATCTTCACTGGAACCACAAAGAAGAGCAGCACCTGCATCTCTCCGTACAGTACCGCCAGCACCAGGAAGATGGACAGGTTCAGGTAGTAGCTCAGATTCAGGGATGCAATGGTATGGGTCAGGTTCATCTGGCCCAAGCCCAGCGCCATACCCAGCACCACAGACAACACCATACCGCCCAAGTAAAAGAGGGTAAACCGTGCGGTGCCCCACTCTCGCTCCAACATGGCGGCAATCCAGTAGTAGAAATAGCAGGTCAGCAGCAGCATAAACGGGCTGGATGCGTTGGGCACCACCACCCAGGTCACCAGACGCCACACCTGACCATTCAGAATCAAAGCGGGCACAAACTGCAAATAACCCACAAAGTTCTGGGCGAACATCACATAGGTGAGCATATTCACCAGGTACACGGCAATCTGGCCGAAGACGATGATTTTCATCAGATTGGGAATGCCAAAATTGGGATGCTTGGCACAGAACCGATCAATGGGCCCATAGCCACGATTTCGATAGATCAACGAAAGTCCTCCTCCCCGCAGGGGATTTTTCTTAGGGCGCCGCTGCGCCCGATGCACCTCTCCATTCTAACGGATCAAATGAAAATTACATCAACAATTTGTAAATGTTTTCCCGTGGATGTCTGCCAGATGCACCAGGATGTCCACCACGGCGTCCATGTCCTCCACGGTGATGCACTCCAGGGGGCCGTGGAAGTTGTAGCCGCCGGTGCCCAGATTGGGACAGGGCAGGCCCATAAAGGACAGGCGGGCTCCGTCGGTACCGCCTCGGATGGGCTCCACCTCCGGGGTAACCCCTGCGGCCTGGGCAGCCTTCTTGGCGTTTTCAATGAGGAACATGCAGTCGGTGAGCTTCTCCTTCATATTGTAGTAGCTGTCCTGCATGGTCAGTTCCACATGGGCGGTGGGGTACTGGGCCTGGATGGTGGCCACGGCCTGGCGCATGGTCTCCTTGCGCTGCTCAAACTTGGCCCGGTCATGGTCCCGGATGATGTACTCCATACGCACGGCGGCGGCGGTACCTTCCAAACGGTCCAGGTGGTAGAAGCCCTCATATCCTTCGGTGTGGGCGGGAGTCTCCTGGGCGGGGAGCTGAGCGTTGAGCTGCTGGGCCAACAAAATGGCGTTGACCATGATGTCCTTGGCCGAGCCGGGGTGGACGGACACGCCGGTGATGTCCACCTTGGCGGAGGCGGCGTTAAAGTTCTCGTACTCAATGGAGCCAGCAGCACCGCCGTCCACGGTGTAAGCGTACTGAGCCCCGAAGCCCGCCACGTCAAAGTGGTTGGGGCCCTCTCCGATCTCCTCGTCGGGGGTGAAGGCCACGCAGATGGGACCGTGGGCAATCTCCCCGGCCAGCAGCCGCTGACACAGGGTCATGATCTCGGCGATGCCCGCCTTGTCGTCGGCCCCCAGCAGGGTGGTGCCGTCGGCGGTGATGAGGGTCTTGCCCTTCAGGTCCGCCAGGAAGGGGAACTCCTCGGCCCGGATGACTCGGTCCTCCCGGGGCAGGGCCACGTCGCCGCCGTCGTAGTTTTCATGGAACACAGGGTTGACGTTCTCCCCGGAGAAGGCGGGAGCGGTGTCCATGTGGGCCAGGAAGCCCAGGGCGGGGACCTGCTCCAGGCCGGGAGTGGCAGGGATGTGGCCGGTGACAATGCACCACTGCTCATCCAGCTTCACGTCCTGCACCCCCAGGTCGCGGAGCTCCTGCTCCAGCACCCGGGCCAGGTCCCACTGGATGGGGGTGGAGGGGGTGACCCCGGTGTCCTCACTGGACTGGGTATGGATTTTGGCATAGGTCAAAAAGCGTTCATAGGCACGCATAACGGTTCTTCCTTTCTCATTGGTTTATGGTTTCACCTGTGCGGGCCGCTCACGGGAGCACGATCCGCACCAGGGGAAGCTTTTTTACTTGTTTACAGATGAGGGTGACCACCAGAAACACCGCCACGGCCCCCACCGTTCGGCTCACAAAACTGGTCCAGCTGACCTTGAACACCACCGACACGCCGGTGATGACAAACATGTGAATCAGGTAGACGTTGAAGGTCTCGGTGCTGAGGTAGTTTAGAGCGGCCGTCACCCGACGGTTCCACTTCTGGTAATTCACGTTGCGGAAAAAGAGGAATAGGGCGGTGGAATAGAAAAAGCAGGGTAGATTCATATAGCCTTTGAACAGGGTGACAATCTCCCCCGCCTGGTACGAGCAGTACCAGGTCCCCACCATGTGCACCGCCAATCCCGCTGCCCCCAGCACATAGGTGAGCCGTCTCAGCCACAGGGGCACTTGGTAGTGATAAATGTAGTAGCCCACAAAGAGGTAGAGCAGGTAGCCGCGGCTGATGGGGAAGCCCAATTCCCCGCTGACAGGAATGACGTTACCCAACAGGCGGTTGACAAAGGGAATCAGCTCATTGAAGAGATAGCCCACGGCAATGACGTAGGGGAAGATGCTTTTACGCCGCTCCTTGGGGATGAGGCTGAACACCGGAATGGCCAGATAGGCCCCAAACAAGGGCATAAAGAACCAATACACTCCCCAGTGTCGGGAGTTGAGGACGGTGTCCACCACGGTGTACACCGTCACTTTTTCAAAGGTATAGCCCTTCAAGATCAGCTGAAAGGCCAGGGCCACCAGGCTCCACGCCAGAAAGGGAATGACCGTCTTTTTCACACGCTTGATGGCATAGGTCCGGGTGTCGTAGTGGTCCCGGTAGTCCAACAGGGTGGACCCGGAGATCATGAAGA
The DNA here is from genome assembly GCF_012027765.1 of Pseudoflavonifractor sp. SW1122. Taxonomy (NCBI): domain Bacteria; kingdom Bacillati; phylum Bacillota; class Clostridia; order Eubacteriales; family Oscillospiraceae; genus Pseudoflavonifractor; species Pseudoflavonifractor sp. SW1122. The sequence goes on from NZ_SJOS01000054.1 coordinate 15,230, forward strand.
ACACCGGCACCGCAAAGTAGAACACGGATTCCAACGCATTGGCGGTGAGCCACACCCGTTCATAGGAAAAGCTCCAGAACACCCCGTTAGCGTGGAGAATCACCACGGCCACACAGGAGATCACCGTCATAAATGTGAGAAAGAATGAGCGTTCTCTCCCCTCTCCTCGGCTGTCCATCTTCTCTCCCCTTTCTCTGGCATCCTCCCCATTATACATGATTGCCGCTCTTTTGCAAGATCACCGGGCTGGTGCTCCACTCCGCCCCGCAGGGGGTGACGGTCTCCCGGCACAGGGCGTAGAAGTCGGTGCATCTGGCCTCCCGCTCCATGAGGGGGAGGCCTTTTCCGTGGGTGGGCTTGGTAATGACAGGGACAGAGCCGTCTAGGTTGCGCAACACACCCAGCCCCCGCTCATTGGCCCCCAGCACCCGCAGATAGGGCACCTGGGCAGGACGGTCCTGCTCCCGCAGCCCCAGGGCCCCCCACAGCACCGCCCGGCGGATGCGGGCGTGGGCGTAACGCTTGGTCTTGGCCAGGTCGTAAATCTCCTCCAAGCTGGTGCCCTGGCGCACCGCCCGGTACAGCCGCTGGGCCAATCCCTCGCCGCAGTCGGGAATGCGCTCCCAGTCCTCCAGCTCCAGGCAGCGCAGCCGAGCCAACATACCCCGCTGGTTATAGGAGAGAAAGGCGGGGTTGTCCATGGCCACCGCCCCGGCGCGAATTTCTCCCCGCACATGGGAGGCCGAGGGGTACTGGGGGTGATCTCCCCCGTCGTGGCCCGCCCCCACCCGGAGGACGGGATAGACCTTGGGGCTCCACCCCAGGCGGCGGGCGGCCCGCAGGTACTCCACCCCCAGATTGTCGTTGGCGTTTCCAAGGCAGGCGGCTGCCTCCTCCCCCAGCAGCTCCTGGACCGCCCGATGGCGGCACTGGGCAAAGGGCAGGCCACGGCTCAAAAAGGGCTGGAGGGCCTGAGAAAAGGCGGGGTCGTCCAGGACCTGGGCCACCTGCGCCAGGGCTGCCCCGTCCCCCGTCTCACTGCCAAAGGACAAAGCGGTGGCCCCGGCAGCGTGGAGGATTTCCACACTGCCCCGGGCGAAGGTCTCAGCGGAGGAGGAGGCCCACACCGTGGGCAGCTCCAAGATGAGGTCTGCGCCACCCTCCAGGGCCATCCGGGCCCGGGTCCACTTGTCGGTGACGGCGCAGTCCCCCCGCTGGACAAAATTCCCGCTCATGGCACACACCACGGCCCCCGCCCCTGCCAGAGCTCTGGCCTGGGCGATTTGGTGTCGGTGCCCGTTGTGGAAGGGGTTATACTCTGCCACGATGCCCACAATTTCCATGCTTCATCCCCTCCCAGGGTGTATTTTTACACATATCTTACCAAACTGTCAGAAAAGCCCTTGCTTATTCCTATTTCCGGCATTATAATAAATGCGGTTTTTATTGTATTATACTTCTGCTCTGGACGCAAATACAATTTTATCTTACACAATATGAAGGAGTGTCAATCATGAAAGTTCTCGTGATCAACGCCGGCAGCTCTTCCCTGAAGTACCAGCTGCTGGACACCGACAACCAGGAAGTTCTGGCCAAGGGCCTGTGCGAGCGCATCGGCATCGACGGCAAGTTCACCTACAAGGCCCCCGGCAAGGAGACCATCGACGCCGCCGACGTGGCCATGCCCACCCACTCTGAGGCCATTCAGGCCGTGCTCAACGCCCTGGTGGACGAGAAAAACGGTGTGATCTCCTCCATGAAGGAAATTGAGGCCGTGGGCCACCGTGTGGTGCACGGCGGTGAGACCTTCGCCTGCTCCGTGAAGATCGACGAGAAGGTTATGGCCGCTCTGGAGGAGTGCATCCCCCTGGCCCCCCTGCACAACCCCGCCAACATCACCGGCATCAAGGCCTGCGAGGCCGTCATGGGCAAGGACGTGCCCCAGGTGGGCGTGTTCGACACCGCCTTCCACCAGACCATGCCCGCCAAGGCCTACACCTATGCTCTGCCCTACGAGTACTATGAGCAGGACAAGGTGCGCCGCTACGGCTTCCACGGCACCAGCCACAAGTATGTGGCTCAGCGGGCCGCCGCCATGCTGGGCAAGCCCCTGGAAGAGCTGAAGCTCATCTCCTGCCACCTGGGCAACGGCTCCTCCATCACTGCCATCGACGGCGGCAAGAGCGTGGACACCACCATGGGCTTCACTCCCCTGGCCGGCGTTCCCATGGGCACCCGTTCCGGCGATCTGGACGCCGGTATCCTGGAGTACCTGATGAACAAGCACAACATGAGCATGGCAGAGATGATGAACGTGCTCAACAAGAAGTCCGGCGTGCTGGGCGTGTCCGGCGTGTCCTCCGACTTCCGTGACCTCACCGCCGCTGCCGAGCAGGGCAACGAGCGCGCCGCTCTGGCTCTGGACATGTTCTGCTACTCCGTGAAGAAGTACATCGGCGCTTATGCCGCCGCCATGGGTGGCGTGGATGCCGTGATCTTCACCGCCGGCGTGGGCGAGAACTCCGCTGCCGAGCGTATGTCCATCGCCTCCGGTCTGGAGTTCATGGGCATTCACATGGACCCCGAGGCCAACAACGTCCGCGGCAAGGAGACCGTGGTCTCCACCCCCGACTCCCCCGTCAAGGTGCTGCTCATCCCCACCAACGAGGAGCTGATGATCGCCCTGGACACCGCCGAGCTGGCCTAAATTCCAGAGATACAAAAATCCCGGTGCAATTCTTGCACCGGGATT
>NZ_SJOS01000055.1:0-16189 GCF_012027765.1 Pseudoflavonifractor sp. SW1122
GCATGGGGAGCCCTCCTTATCCGTCAATGTCCACCCGCTCCACGCTGAGGCAGCGGCGGGTGTTGGTGTCGATGGTAAACAGCACCCCGTCCATGCCGCAGGGGCCGTCGGCGGGCTGGAACCGCTGGGGCAGGCCGCCCAGGAAGCGGTTGATGGCCTGGGAGGGGTGAATGCCGATCACCGACTGGGTGGGGCCGGTCATGCCCAGGTCGGTGACAAAGCCCAGCCCCTTGGGGAAGACCTGGATGTCGGCGGTGGGCACATGGGTGTGGGTGCCCCACAGGGCCTGGGCCCGCCCGTCCAGATACCAGGCCATGGCCCCCTTCTCGCTGGTGGCCTCGGCGTGGAAGTCCACCAGGGTGAGGGTGGCGTCCCCCTCCTTCAAAATCTCGTCCATCTTGGTGAAGGGGTTGTCGAAGTTGGAGTCCATGGAGCAGCGACCAATGAGGTTCACCACCCGAATGGTGGTGCCCCGGGGGCCGTCGAAGATACCCCAGCCCCGGCCGGGGGCCCGGCTGGTGTAGTTGGCGGGGCGGAGAATGTAGGGGTTGCGCTCCATCTCGTCCACGATCTGGCGCTTGCCCCAGGTGTGGTTGCCCATGGTAATGACGTCCGCCCCGGCGGAGAAGATGTCCCGGGCCTGCTGGGGCATCAGGCCGTTGGAGGCGGCGTTCTCCCCGTTGACCACGGTAAAATGAATGTCATACTGGCGGCGGAGGGTGGGCAGGTGGCGGCAGAGAAAGTCCACGCCGCTCTCGCCCACTACGTCTCCAATGGCCAGAACACGAAGTTCCATACAAAAGCCTCCCGGTTAGGAATTGGCCCCGTCCATGGTCTGCTGGATGATGTCGTCAAACACCTCCCGGGACTGTGCTCCCATGATATATCCATAGACGTTGCCGTTTTTGTCGATCATAAAGGTGGTGGGGAAGGAGGAGATGCCGTAGGAGTAGAAGAGGCTGGCATCTTCGTTCATGAGGGTGGGATAGGTGTACCCGTTCTCTTCCAAAAAGGCGGTGATATCCTCCGCCGAGCCCTCCTGGCCCAGGTTGGGGGCGGCTACCCCCAGCACCACCAGGTCCTTCTCATTGTTGCCGTAGTCCTCATAGACCGCCTGCAAGTCGGGCATCTCACTGCGGCAGGGCCCGCACCAGGTGGCCCAGAAGTTCAGCAAAATGGTCTTTCCCTTGTATTGGTCCAGGGTGTGGGTGTTGCCAAACTGGTCGGTGAGGGTGAAGTCCAGGGCGGGAATGGGGGACTGACTTTCCTGGGGAGTGTCGGTGGCCTCTGGGGTGTCTGTGACCTCCGGCTGCTGGGTCACCTGGACGGTGGGGGTGGCCTGGGGGTCAGAGCCCGCCAGGGACCCGGACAGGGTGTCCATCCACCCGGTGACCATGAGAAGGCCGATGACCACCAGCAGCGCTCCGCCCACCTTCACGGTGTAGCGCACCACGTTGCGGTGCTTCTGAAACAGCTTCAACAGTCCCCCGGCAAACAGAGCCACCGCCAGGAAGGGCAGGACAAAGCCCAGGGTGTACAGGCCGATGAGGGCAAAGCCCTGGAGGGCGGTGTCCGCCGAGCCCGCCATGAGCAGCACGCTGGCCAGGGCGGGACCCACGCAGGGGGTCCAGGCAAAGGAGAAGGTGAAGCCGAACACCAGGGCCACCAGGGGGCTCATGGCCAGCTTTTGCAGAGGGAAGCGGATGCGCCGATCCTGCTCCAGGGCCATGGGGCGAAAGACCCCCAGCTGGAAGAGACCAAAGGCGATGATGAGAATGCCCCCCACCTGAATGATGATCTTCTGATACTGGTGCAGGGCCTGACCCAGAGCGGTCATGCCAAGCGCCAGCAGGAAAAAGGCGGCGGAAATGCCGATGACAAAGAACAAGGTGTTCACCAGGGTTTTCACCCTTGAGGTCTGGGCCCCCTGGGCGTCCCCCATGCTGCCGGACAGGTAGCCCAGGTAGAGGGGGAGGAGGGGGAGGACGCAGGGGGAGAAAAAACTCAGAATGCCCTGGACAAAGACGGTGACCAGGGAGACGGACACGGAAAGGTCAAATCCAGACATACATACCTTCCTTCAAACGAGAATTTAGCTGTTTTCGCTGTCCACCAGCATGAGACAGCCATCCTTATCATATTTCAAAAGTTGGATGTCCATGCGGGTGTTGCGGGCAATGTCCCGCATCCGCACCGCCTCGGTCACCGAGGCCACCAGGGTGTAGGCCACGCCGTGGCGCTTGGCCCGGCCGGTACGGCCCACCCGGTGGACGTAGTTTTCCTGCTCGTCGGGCACATCGTAGTTGAATACTACATCCACGTCGTCAATGTCCAGGCCACGGGCGGCCACGTCGGTGGCCACCAGCACCCGCAGCTGTCCGGCCTTGAACTGCTGGAGGGTCTTCTCCCGCACCCGCTGCTGGATGTCGCCGTGGATGGCCTTGCAGGAGATGCCACGCATGGACAGCAGGCCCGCCAGGCGGTCGGTCATGTTCTTGGTGTTGCAGAAGGCGATGGCACGCTCATACTCCCCGCCCTCCAGCAGGGCGATGAGGGTCTCCAATTTCTGTTCCCGGCCCTCCAAATCAATGCGATATTGCTGAATATCCGGGCGGTTCTCCTCCACGGGACGCACCGTGATCTCCACCGGGTCCCGCTGGTACACCCAGGAGATGTCCATCACCTCTCGGCTGATGGTGGCAGAGAAGAGGCCTAAATTCTTCCGGTGGGGGATTTTGTCCAGAATGCGGGTGACATCCTGGATAAAGCCCATGTCCAGCATCCGGTCGGCCTCGTCCAGCACCACGGTCTGGACCCCGTCCAGGCGCACGGTGCGCCGCTTCATGTGGTCCATGAGCCGGCCAGGGGTGGCCACCACGATCTGGGGCCGATTTTTCAGCTGGGTAATCTGCTTGTCAATGGGCTGGCCGCCGTACAGGCACACAATGCGCACCCCTTCCCGGAAGGCGCACAGGTCCCGCAGCTCGTCCCGAATCTGCACCGCCAGCTCCCGGGTGGGGGCCAGGATGAGTCCCTGCACCTGGTCGGACTGGGGGTCCACATGTTCCACCATGGGGATGCCGAAGGCGTAGGTCTTGCCGGTGCCGGTGGGGGCCTTGGCCACCACGTCCCGTCCCTGCATGAAGTAGGGGATGGCACCGCCCTGGATGGCGGTGGCCTGGGTGAAGCCCTTTTTGTCCAGGGCTTTCATAATGGCCTCGGACAGGTTCATATCTTTGTAAAAGTAGGTATCTTGTACCACAACTCCATCAATTTCCATGGTATAGGTCCTTTCTATCTCGTACAATTATAGTCTAAAGTAGTATATCATATCCCCCGGTATACCGTAAAGCCCAACCTCCATGGATTTCTCCGGCCCAGGCCTGCCCGGTGAGACAGAAAAAGCCGGAAGCAGCGGTTTTGCTGCTTCCGGCGAAAAAATATTTATTGAGGCTTGAAGCTATCCTTCAGGGACACGGCCCGGTTGAACACCAGGTGTTCGGGGCTGCTGTCCCGGCTGTCGGCACAGAAGTAGCCCTGGCGCATGAACTGGAAGCGGTCGGCCTTCTGGGCACCTGCCAGGCTGGCCTCCACCTTGGCGCCCTGGAGCACCTCCAGAGAGTGGGGGTTCAGGCAGTCCAGGAAGTTCTTGTCTCCGGCGTCGGGGTCAGGGTCGGAGAAGAGGTTGTCATACAGGCGGATCTCCGCATCCAGAGCGGTGGCGGCATCCACCCAGTGGATGGTAGCGCCCTTCACCTTGCGGCCGTCGGCGGGGTTGCCGCCCCGGGACTCGGGGTCGTAGGTGGCCAGCACCTCCACCACGTTGCCGTTTTCGTCCTTGACGCATCCGGTGCAGGTGATGAGGTAGGCGCCCTTCAAACGGCACTCCAGGCCGTTGGGGGTCAGGCGCTTGTACTTGGGGATGGGAGTCTCCAGGAAGTCCTCCGCCTCAATGTACAGGTTGCGGGAGAAGGTGACGGTGCGGGTACCGTCCTCGGGACGGTTGGGGTTGTTCTCCACCTCGAAGGTCTCGCTCTGGCCCTCGGGATAGTTGGTGATGGTCAGCTTCACGGGACGCAGCACCGCCATCACCCGCTGGGCGGTCTCGTTCAGGTCCTCCCGCAGGCAGTACTCCAAGAAGGCGTACTCAATGGTATTGGTGGCCTTGGCCACGCCGATGCGCTCGCAGAAGTTGCGGATGGAACGGGGGGTGTAGCCACGGCGGCGCAGGCCGCACAGGGTGGGCATACGGGGGTCATCCCAGCCGGACACCCGGTTCTCCTCCACCAGCTGGCGCAGCTTGCGCTTGCTCATCACGGTATAGTTGATACCCAGGCGGGCAAACTCGATCTGGCGGGGCTTGTGGTAGGGGATGGACACGTTGGACACCACCCAGTCGTACAGGGGACGGTGGTCCTCAAACTCCAGGGAGCACAGGGAGTGGGTGATCCCCTCCAGGGCGTCCTCAATGGGGTGGGCGAAGTCGTACATGGGGTAGATGCACCACTTGTTGCCCTGGCGGTGGTGATGGGCGTGGTTGATGCGGTAAATCACCGGGTCACGCATGTTGAAGTTGCCGCTATTGAGGTCAATCTTGGCACGCAGGGTATATTTGCCGTTTTCAAACTCTCCGGCCCGCATCCGGGCGAACAGGTCCAGAGACTCCCCGATGGGACGGTCACGCCAGGGAGAGGTGGCGGGGACGCCGATGGAGCCGCGGTTGGCACGGAACTCCTCGGGAGTCAGCTCGCACACGTAGGCCAGGCCCTTCTTGATGAGCTCCACGGCATACTCGTACATCTTCTCAAAATAGTCCGAGGCGTAGAAGAATCGGTCGCCCCAGTCAAAGCCCAGCCAGTGGATATCCTCCTGGATGGCCTCCACGTACTCGGTATCCTCCTTGGCGGGGTTGGTGTCGTCCATACGCAGGTTGCATAGACCGCCGTACTTCTCGGCGGTGCCGAAGTCGATGGTCAGGGCCTTGCAGTGGCCGATGTGGAGATAGCCGTTGGGCTCGGGGGGAAAACGGGTGTGGACGGTCATGCCTTGGTACTGGCCGCCCTGTGCAATATCCTCATCAATGAAATTGTGGATAAAATTCTGGGACACTACGGGGTTGAGTTCCTCAGGCATAGGGACACGCTCCTTCATTCGTTAATAACCTATTTATTATACCGTCACAGCCGGGAAAAAGCAACGAATTTTTCCAGGCCGCAGGCGGCGAAATCTCTCACAGCTTAACCGCCACCGGTTCCCCCATGGTCAGGGTGTCCGGGGTGACGGTGCACTCCTGTGCCAGCACCTGTACCCCTGCCCGGGCGGCCTCACGCAGAGCGGCCCCAAACTCCGGGTGGGTGGCGTCGTTGGGGGCGAAATCTTTCATGCCCGCCATCTGAATGACAAAGCACACGGCGGCCTCATAGCCCTCTTGCAGGCTGGCCTCCAGTTCTTGCAGGTGGCGCACGCCTCGGGTGGTGGGAGCGTCGGGGAAGCGGCAGTGGCCGTCCTCCTCCAGGGTGCACCCCTTCACCTCCACAAAGCCCCGGCGGTCCCCCGCCTCCCAGTAGAAGTCGAAGCGGGAGTTGCCCCAGGTGGTCTCCGGGCGCAGCAGGGTGAGGCCGGGGACGAAGTGCCCCGCCCGGGCCCACTCCGCAAAGACCTGGTTGGGGGCCTGGGCGTCCATGTTCACCAGCAGACCGTCTTTATCCACGGCGATGAGGTCATAGGGGGTCTTGCGCTTGGGGTTGTCCCCTGGGGTGAGGTAGACGGTGCGGCCGGGGATGAGCAGTTCCCGGCACCGTCCGGTGTTTTTTACATGGACCGTTTCCGTGCGCCCGTCCACTTCCACCTGGGCCACAAAGCGGTTGGGGCGGGAGAGAAAACGGGCGGGAAGGACCTGGGTATATGTCATGATTTGGGCTCCTTGGGTGTGGTGTCGGTGGTGGAAGGGGGCTCGGCAGGGGCGGCAACCTCTTCCGGTTTGGGGTGGTAGGGCAGCAGCAGGTCGATGACACAGGTCACCGCCACGCCCGCCAGGGTGTCCACCATACGCTGGAGGGCGAAGAGGGCGGGGGAGCTGTCCGTGTTGTGGTTGACGGTGACGCACAGGAACACCACGCAGGACAGAGAGGCGCTGGAGGGCCGCTTGAGCACCAGGGCGGTGCGAATGAGGGGGATGATGGTGAGAGATACCAGGGTATAGCGCAGCAAGTCCAAATTCTCGGCGTGGAAGAATTCCAGGCCGTAGAGGATGATGATACCGTACAGGCCGCCCACTAGGGTGCCGATGGCCCGGTTCACCGAGGAGGTGATGGTCTTGTCGGTGGAGTTCTGCATGCAGATGACCGCGGCAATCATAGAATAAAAGGCGGGCTCGCCCCGCACATAGCCGAAGATCCCGCAGATAAACACGGCAATCACGGTCTTTACCATGCGCATGCCCACCCAGTGATGGCGCTGCTTTGGCATAAACAGCCCTCCTCTCCAAAGTCGATATCAGTATGATAAACGACAAGGAGAAAAAAAGCAAGGCGGGGACGCTTTCCATTTCCCCGTCCCCGTGGTATGATGGGAAAAAACATCAAGGAGGACCCTCCATGCACATTCCCAGCGGCGAAACCAGCTTGCTTGAGCTGTTGCCCTTCCAAGAGGCGCTGGACCAGGCGCTCACCCCCAAAGAGGACTATGACGTCAATCGGTGGCTGTACGTGCCCCCCTTCTACTGCGAGTACCGATACATTCTGGCCACCCGGGGCAAGCGGCCCCTCATCTGTGTGGGCATCAATCCCTCTACAGCCGCCCCCGACGATCTGGACAACACCTTGAAGTCGGTGGAGCGGGTGGCCCTCCACAACGGCTTTGACAGCTTTGTCATGTTCAACGTCTACCCCCAGCGGGCCACCGATCCGGACCACATGGAAAAACACTGCAATGAGACGCTCCATCGGGAGAATATGCAGGCCTTTGACTATGTTCTCTCCCTCTACGAGGACACTCAGCCCGCCATCTGGGCGGCCTGGGGCACCATCATCGAAAAGCGGGACTATCTGCCCGCCTGTGTCCGGGACATGATCGCCATCGGCCAGACTCATGGGGCTGCCTGGTACACCGCCGGGAAGCGCTCCAAGAAGGGACATCCCCACCACCCCCTGTACCTCCGTAAGGACAGCGGCCTGGACCCCTTCGACGTAGAGGAGTATCTCAACAGCCTTAAGTAAAAAAATCTGCACCGGGAAATCGGTGCAGATTTTTTTACTTGGGCAGGATATAAAAGGTGGGAGTATGTTTGCTCAGGTCCAGGAATACTACCATATCCGGGGGGAAAAAGGTGAACCAGATCATCATCCAACCCACCGCCAGAGCCGCCACCAGGCAGAGGGTGGGGAGGAAAGGCCGCTGAGTGAGCGGGGCCAGGACCTGGGCCAGCACAAACCCTGCCACCATGAGTACCACGTACAAAATGAGGTCAAAGGCCATCCCTTCGCCCTGGAAGGGGACGTGATAGAGGTAGCTCAGCAGCAGCATGGCCCCGCCGATGATGGGCAGGGTCAACAGCCAGGGGGCCAGACCGTCCAGACCTCGGCCATGGGTGAGATACAGCCCGGACAGCAGCAGGGGGATGAGGAGAATTTTCAGATGTTCCCACAGGCTCTCCCGCACCGGAGAGACCAGAGCGGTGATGGGGCGGGGCAGCCAGGAGAAGAGAAAATGAAGTACTACCCCCAAGATCAGGGCGGCAATCAGGGTAAAAATCGTCTTTTTTTGAAAAATTTTCACAGCTCTCACCTCGTTTCTTACTACAAGTTATGCCCGCAGTGGGGCAAACTATGAATGAAACCGCGGTGAAACACAAAAGTTTTTTCGCTCCATTTCGGCCTTTTCCAAAAGGCCCTCCCTTTTCCACGGAAGAAACCCCGCCGTCTCAGGCACATTAAGGATTGGGCGAACGCCCAAATTGTGAACGAAGAGGCGGTGAGGATCATTGAACGAAGAGATCAAACCATGGGTGGGGATGACCCAGGCGGTGCTGCGGGTCGTCCTGGTGGTGCTGGTGGTAGCTCTGGCCCTGTGGCCGGTCCTGGGCAGCGCCAGAGCCGACACCTTGAAAGTGGTCCCAGTGGGGCGTGCCGTGGGCATCAAGCTCTTCTCCGATGGCGTTGTGGTGGTGGGAACTTCGGAAATTTCCACCCAGAACGGGGCGGTGAATCCGGCCAAGGACTGCGGTCTGCGGGAGGGGGACATCATCACCCATATCAACTCCACCGAGGTGGATACCATTGAGGAGGTGTCTGCCCTCTTGCAGGAGCTGGAGGGGGAGACCATGAGCATCCGGGCTATCCGCAACGAGGAGCGGGTGCAGTTGACCGCCCAGGCGGTGCTGTGCTCCGCCGATGGGGCGTATAAGCTGGGGGCCTGGATTCGGGACTCCATGGCGGGCATTGGTACCGTCACCTTCTACTGTCCCCAGACCGGGACCTTCGGGGCCCTGGGCCACGGCATCAACGACGTGGACACGGCTCTGCTCATGCCCCTGGAGAGCGGCAGCATTCTGCCCACCACGGTCTCCGGGGTGGACAAGGGGCAGTGTGGAACCCCGGGACAGCTGCGTGGCATCTTTGAGGCGGATGTGACTCTGGGTGAGCTGGACGACAACACCTCCTGTGGCATCTACGGCACCATGACCGACACCAGCTGGTTTTCCGGTGAGGCGGTGGAGGTGGCCAGCCGGGACCAGGTGAAGGCGGGGAAGGCCACCATCCTCAGCAACATCTCCGGCAACCAGGTGGAGGAGTACGAGATTGAGATTCTCAAGGTCTACCCGGACAGCCAGGACGGGGGCCGGGACTACCTCATCCACGTCACCGACCCCAGACTGCTGGACAAAACCGGAGGCATCGTCCAGGGCATGAGCGGCTCCCCCATTCTCCAAAACGGCAAGATCATCGGGGCCGTCACCCATGTCATGGTGGACGACCCCACCTCTGGCTATGGCATCTATATTGGAGACATGCTCCAGGCGGCAGGATAAGACCAGGGCGAGGACACGAGTTGAGTGTCCTCGCCCTTCTTATATAATACATATAAAATTTAATGTTTGTCGTTAAAAATATATTGACAAAGATATATGCTCCTCGTATAATGCAAGTAGAGAAACCCACAAAATAAGGAGGGAGCTATATGGAGAAAATTATGAAATCCACCAAGCTGGTGCAGAAAATCCTGCGAATTCTGTTTTGGATTGTCGTCGTTGTCAGCGTTGTCTCTGCATGTATCATGATTGCATCGTTGATTTTTATGGATGATACAGCAGTCATCCAGGGTGTTTCCATTACGATTGGAAATTACAGGTTGAAACTCAGCCAGGGGTACTCCCGCGCACAACTGATCAACATTTTATGGATGTCCTTGGCGAACATTGTCCTTTACGGGGGCCTTTCCTGTTACGCGATCCGAATCCTTCAAGGTATTTTTGAACCAATGACACAGGGAAAACCGTTCAACACGGCGGTGAGCGATGGGTTGAAAAAGCTATCCTATACGGTCTTGATTTTTGGTGTGGTTCGACTGATTCTTCAACTGGCAACAAACATGGTTTACGACCAGATGATTGATATTTCTTCCCTGTTTGCTGCAAACATGGTGGAATCCTGCTCCTTAACCGTGGTAGGAGATGGTGATTTTATTATTTGGTTCTTTTTGATTCGGCTGTTTCGGCGCATTTTTATCTACGGGGAGACCTTGCAGCAGCTGTCCGACGAGACGCTGTGACGTGAAATGAGGAGAAACTTATGCCCATTGTATTACGATTGGACCGGGTGATGGCAGACCGGAAAATGTCCCTCAATGCCCTGGCGGAAAAGGTTGGAATCGCCAACGTGAACCTGTCGAAAATCAAGACGGGGAAGGTCAGCGCCATCCGCTTTTCCACCTTGGAGGCCATTTGTGAGGCGCTGCACTGTCAGCCGGGGGATATTTTGGAGTACATGCCGTCTCAGACAGAGCAGGAAAGTCCAAAATAAAGAAAAAGTCAGCAAGAAGTAGACAATTCTTGCTGACTTTTGTTTACACCTTTTTATAAGAAATGACTTTTTTCCAATTACAAGGGAAACCCAGTTTCTCATGAAGGGCTTCCTGTGATATTTTATCTGTTGTGGCACACAGGTTGTCCATCAACTTGGATAGATGTTTTTTATATACCAAAAATTCCTTGTGAGGAATCAGATACCGAAGGGCAAGTACCACGGCAAAGTAGTCCCGTTTTCCATAGATATATTCCTGCCCATTTTTGGGGATTTTCAGTTTTTGGTGTAAAGGCAAATTGGGAATATCGTGGGTGGGACAGCGGTGGGTAAATAACCTCTCGTTATGTGCACAGACATTGCGGAAGTCTGTTACTACCTGCAGAATTTGTTTCAACTGATGCTCATCAATCCCCAAAAACTCCCTGCTGATAGCAGACTGTACTTGTGGTTTGCAGAGCCCATACATTTTGGAAAGTGTGCCGAACGTCAAAGTATGGACGAGCACCCAGAGCGGTACGTTCTGATGCTGTTGTTTTTGATGCTCGATGTAGACATATTTTGTGGGCTTTACAATCGGTGGTTTCAAGTAGCAATTGATAAGCTTTGTTACGGCAGCACTCTTTTTTGCTGTAGAAATATCATAGTTCTGCGGAGATAGATAGGCTGTCTGTAAATCACCAAAGGTATTGCAAAAGCAATATGATAACACAGAACGAATATGTCGCTCAACATGGAGCAGATATTGAAGGGTTAGCCCACGGAGTTGTTCATCGAAATGATAGATGGCCACGAGATCATAAATGGTGGTACCATCTTTGTAGTTTTTGGTTGTAGGATTCTTTAATAAATCTTTATAACCAGATATGAGAGCAAAGTATCCATAGCGATGTAAAATATCCTCTACAGCTCGAGGGTCATCTATCACCAAATGTTTCTCTTCCAGCTTAAGTAGTTGCTGCTGATATGTCATAAAAGGCTTTGCCATGGTAAACACCTCAAAATAAAAAGGAGTCCCCGCAGGGACTCCTCCGATTGCAGGCCCCACGAGCTTCTGCAACCTATTCACTGAGATAAGTATAGCTTAGAAGTCGGTGCATGTCAATAAGAAACCCAACACACAGGACGTCTAATGTGTACTTACCCTCAGTAATATTAGTATAGTTCAGAAATGTTGTATTGATACATGCATGAGATAAAATAACTGGATAGTAAAAAAGTTCGTGACTAGTGAGGAAAAGCATAGTACAATATAGGCACTTATCCGTGCTGTTCAAATGGAAACAGACAAAATATTGCATAAATGGAAGGGAGTGTTCCACGATGAAAGACAGGCTGTCCAAACTGACCGTTGCCAGTGGAATCCTGGGCCTTGTCCTCTTGTTTGGGGTCATGCTGTCTGGAGCGGCATATCCCAGCTTGGTGTTTCGCATCGGTGCCCCCTTGGGATTGCTGTTTGTCTTTCTCAGCGTGGGGCTTCTGGGGTTGCGGTATTTGCGGGACATCTGCGAGGCCGTTCGGGAGAAACAATGGATGTTGGCCGGGGCGCTGGTGATAATGTTGTTGGTCGCAGGCGTGCTGATGCTGATTTGAGCGGAGAAAGGAACTACAACGTATGTTAAATCACCTGGAATTTGACCTTTGGGCAGACGGCTACGACAAGAGCGTGGCTGTATCAGAAGAAAACGACGAATACCCCTTTGCGGGCTATGGGCAGATTTTAAATACCATTTACAATCACGTGTTGACCAACCCCGGCCGACAGGTGCTGGATATTGGCTTCGGTACAGGGACTCTGACCACCAAGCTCTATGAGCAGGGCTGCACCATCTATGGGCAGGACTTTTCCCAGCGGATGATCGACCTGGCCCAGGAGAAAATGCCAGAGGCTCACCTATATCAGGGGGACTTTACCCTGGGGCTGGCAAACGAGCTGATGGGGCGGCAATACGATGCCATCCTTGCCACCTATTCCCTGCACCACCTGTCCGATACGCAAAAGGTCCGCTTTTTCCGGGACCTGCTGGGGCTGCTGGCCCCCAATGGCTGCATTTACGTGGGAGATGTGGCCTTTCGCACCCGGGAGGAGTTGGAGGCCTGCCGCCGCCGGATGGCAGAGAAGTGGGACGAGGACGAAATCTATTTTGTCTTTGAGGAGCTAAAAGAGGCGTTCCCACAGCTGGAATTTGAACCGGTTACCTGCTGCTCCGGCGTGCTGTACTTGAAAAGAGAAGGCTAGAGACAATTTTACACCCTCTATATGGCACCCCAAGCACAGGTGTGGTACAATGTCAGGAGAGAGAAAAACGGGAAAGGTAGGTGTGAATATGCAGCGTCTGAGAGAGTTGAATGGATATCAAAAGGGTGTTTTGATTTTGATGGCGGCTATGGTGCTGGTGTTCACTGTGCTCTATCCGATCCTCACCTCCCGCCAGGCCTATTCCTACCGGGATGGCCTGTTGCTGCGCACCCAGAAGGGAGAGAATACGGTGTACCAGGGGAAGGTGTATGGAGAAACGGCCCGCTTCACCGTGTCCAAGGACCAGACCGTGGAGTTTTACTACGGGGAGAAGACCTACGGCCCCTATACCGTCCAGGAAGACCCGAACCTGGTGGATTTGCCGGAGGGAGTGCGGGGCATCCAGCTGCAGCGGAGAGGGGAGACCTTCTTTTACGGCGGTGTATCCGGGGAGGGTGAGACCTTCCGTGTGTACCGTCAGGATGGCAGCCAGATGCATCGGGACAGCTCCATGGAGATATCCTTCGATGTATACGGGAATCTTACAAGTATGATGGAGCCCTCGGCCTACACCATCCTGGAGGTCATGTTTGGCCCGGAGCTGACCCATCCGGGGAGCTGGTGGGGTTGGGTGTTAGGCGTGGTCATCTGTGTGGCCACGGCCCTCACCATCCTGTATGCCGACGAGCTGTTCCGCTTCCATCTCCTCTTTGAAATTAGCAACGTGGAGGATGCGGAGCCCTCCGGGTGGGAGATGGCCAGCCGATACATCTCCTGGACGCTCTTGCCTGTGTTGGCACTGGCGGTCTTTATCATAGGATTATTGTACTGGTAAAACAGGGCGGAAGCTGGATCGCTTCCGCCTTATGTTTTCCCTCTGTCTTTTTTGAAGACTTTATGGTAGAATGAGTCTAATACAGATGAGGCAGGTGTAGACCTTGGACACTTGGAAATTGCTGATCGGGCTGGTTGTAGTGCTGGTGCTCTCGGGCGTGGCGGTGATTGTGTGGGCGGTTCTCCCGTCCCACCGGAACAGACGCTCAGGTCCCCCCAGCGGAATGCCCACTTGGCGGGAGAAGCAGTACGATGAAGAGGGGTATGATCCCCGAGGGTACGACCGGGAAGGATATGACCGCCTGGGGTACGACACCCGGGGCTATGACCGCAACGGGTACGATTGGCAGGGGTATGATTCCCGGGGCTACAATCGAGAGGGCTATGACCGATTTGGCTATGATAAGCAGGGCTATGATCGGGAGGGCTACGACCGCCGGGGATATAATATCCATGGCAAGGACCTCCAGGGGCGGTATAATCGCCTCTACGATGTGGCCGATTATGCAGACTCCTTGTACAGCTCCGAGGGCTTTCTCAGCCCCCAGCGCTATCCGGTGGGGGTGACAGTCCACGCCAAGGAGCGCATGCTGGAGCGGATGCAGGGAAAGACGTTGGAGAACCTCCAAGACCTGGCCATGAAGGCCTACTGCTTCGGCAAAAGCGCCCGGCAGCTCAAACGCACCTCCGCCCGGCTGGTGCAGGAGATTCAGGAGCAGCACGGGGACGGCGTGGTGCTGATCTACCACGGCTATGTGTACATTTTCTCCAGCGACAACCAGCTGATTACCGTCTACCGGAATGAGCGCATTCCTTTGTGATGAGATGAGGAGGAACTTGGATGATGGAACAAGAAAAAGAACTTCAGAGTCCCCGCAACCGTCGGGAGCATGTGAGCACCTTCCGGCGCTATCGGTTGGGGTGGGTGCTGCTGGGCATGATCGCCACGGAGGTGGCGGTGGTGTTGGCCAATGGCAGCGTCGCGGCAGCCATCATGCTGCCCCTGATTGTGGGCGCCTTTATTTTCCGTTCGGCCCTAGTGGAAAACTACAACCGAAGACAGGCCGAGGAAACCCAAGAGAACCCGTGAGAGCAGCCAAGAGGCGGGATGTGTCCGCCTCTTGGCTGGTTGTTTCTGTGGGTGAAAGGAAATCTTTTTTGCAAAAACCCTTGACCTTCCACCAGGTGAAAGGTGTATTTTGACACCAGAGCCAGAGAGGAGGCGCATGATATGAACATCAAAGAGGCAGAGAAACTGACGGGAATTTCCAAGCGCAACATCCGATTTTACGAGCAGAAGGGAATGCTGCACCCCGCCCGCAATCAGGACAACGACTACCGGGACTACTCGTCCCAGGATATCGAGCGGCTCAAGCTTATCCGAGCCCTGCGCATGGTGGATATGCCCCTGGAGGAGATTCAAAAGGTACTGGATGGGAAGACGTCCCTGGAGGACGCCGCCACGGCCCAGGAGCGGCAGCTGCGGGAGCGGGTGCAGGAGGTACAGACCGCCATCCGGTTTTGTAAATCCCTCCAAGGGCTGAGCGGGGACGCAGAGGTGGACGCCATTCTGCGGGAGATGGACCGGGAGGAGAACCGGAAGCACCTGTTTACCCAGTGGAGAGAGGACTACAAAAAGATGTGCAAGTTCCTCCAGAAGGCCACCTTTACCTACATCCCCGAGGGGGCCGTGACCAACGCCCGGGAGTTTACCCAGGCGCTGTTGGACTTCGCCCGGGAGAACCAGGTGGACATCACCATCACCAAAGAGGGGATGTACCCGGAATTTACGTTGGATGGGGTGGAGTACACCGCAGAGCGGCTGTACACCCAGATGGGCCGGGCGCCGGTTGCCACGGTGCGCTGCACCGCCAAGCACCCGGAGACCTTGGAGCCGGACCTGCCCGCTGGGAAGAAGCGGGCTATGAAGCTGCTGCACTTTGCCTGGATCCCCCTGGCCGTGGTCCTGATGTCGGTGGCCATGGTGGCCCGCAATGGCGGACTGCCCTTCCTGGCCACCCTGGACGGGGTGGTGCTGGGGATCGTCTTTCCCCTGGTGGTGGGGGTCATGTTGTACCGCTCCATGCTCTTTTACTACAATAACAAGAACAAATAACGAAACTTCAATCATCCTGTAGGAAAAACAGCGGCTGAGAGATTACAAAATTTGACAATCCTGTCGAACGAAAGTGGAAACTATGGCTTGCCAGATCGGGCATTCTGTGGTATTTTAGAGGTACAGGAAAAAGATGGTAAAACCAGACTGACTCCACTTTGAGAAAGGATTGTCACACAGATGAGCGATGTGAAGAAGATCATCATTGCGGATGCCTCAGAGGAGTACCGCGGGATGTTGGCGGACGCCCTGGGGGACCGTGAGGATATGGAGGTCGTGGCCCAGACCGGGGACGGGGAAGCGCTGTTGGACCTGGTGGCCAAGCATCAGCCCCAGGGGATTATTATGGACTTGATGCTCACCGGGATGGACGGGTTGGAGGTGCTGGAGCAGCTGGGGCCCAATCGGCCCAGGGTTGTGGTGCTCTCCGCCTTTTCCCATTCCGCCCTGGCCCAGCAGGTGAAGGAGCGGGGGGCAGACTACTGCATGCTCAAGCCCTGCCGTCTGTCTGCGGTGGTGGAGCGCATGGCCCAGCTGTGCGATCAGACCCAGGAGCGCCAGACCCACCAGGAGGAGGAAGAGTGGGATTTAGAACGGAAGATCACCTCCATCATCCATGAGATCGGGGTGCCCGCCCACATCAAGGGCTACCAGTATCTCCGGGTGGCCATTGCCATGGCGGTGGAGGATATGGGGATGATCAATGCCGTGACCAAGGTGCTCTATCCCGAGGTGGCCAAACGGTTTGGCACCACCGCCAGCCGGGTGGAGCGGGCCATCCGCCACGCCATTGAGGTGGCCTGGGACCGGGGAGACCTGGAGGTGTTGCAGTGGTACTTCGGCTACACCGTGTCCAACACCAAGGGCAAGCCCACCAACAGCGAGTTTATCGCCATGATTGCCGACCGCATCGCCCTGGAGCGGGACAAACGGGCGGGATAAGTGCATAAAAGAAAAAATCTCTCCACCGTGAGGTGGAGA
>NZ_SJOS01000056.1:0-15906 GCF_012027765.1 Pseudoflavonifractor sp. SW1122
AGGCCACCAGGGGCAACTCGGGGGGAATATCCATGGGCAGGTCCTTGCTGGAGTGGACGGTGAAGTCCACCCGGCCCTCCAGGAGTGCACGGTCCAGCTCTTTGACAAACAGCCCCTTGCCGCCAATCTGGCTCAGGGGGCGGTCTAAAATGAGGTCGCCGGTGGTCGTCATGGTCACCAGCTCCACCTCGGCGGTGGGGTCATAGGCCCGGATGGAATCAATGACCATCTCGCTTTGTATCACGGCCAGCCGACTGTCTCGGCTTCCAATGCGTATCTTCATATAGAGTCCTCCAAGAGTTCTCGAATCTGTCGGGCACAGCGGGCGGTTTTGGCGTGGTCGGTGCCGTCGCCTACCACACCTGCCACCAGTCCCTCTCCCACGCACAGGGCGGGGAAGAAAAAGGTGCACGCTGTGGGGGCGTCCGCCACACTGATGGGGATGCCCCGGTCTCGGGCCTCCTGGGCCACCTGCCCGTTTATTTCCCGGCAGTCGGTGGCAGCTACGGCTAGGGTTGCCCCTTCCAAGTCGCCGGGGCGATAGGGGCGGGATATGTGGGTCACCGTTGGCATGTCCGGGTGCAGGGTGGGGGCAATCACCACCACGTCCGCCCCGCACTGTTGCAGGGTGCGGACCCGGCGCAGGGCCACCTTCCCGCCGCCCACCAGCACCACCTTCTGGCCCGTCAGGTCAATAAACAGGGGAAAGCGGGGGTAGCCGCTCATGATGGGGCCCCCTTTCCCGTGGTGTGAGCCCGGATTTTCTGGGCGCACTGGCGCAGGCTGTCCGGGTCAGGCGGCGTGGGCAGGCCGCCCAGCAGCAGCTCCACGGTGCGCTGCACCGTCAGGGCGATGACCTCCTCCTGGTCCAGCTCCTCCTCCTGGAGCTGGGGAGCGGCGGCCAGGCGCTGGACGATGGACAGCTTCAGCTCCTCTTGCACGGGGAGGCTGACCTTATAATTGAGCCAGCGGTAAAATTGCCGCTGGTGCTTGTCCAAAATTTCCGTCACTTCGGGGGGGACGGTGTGGAGGGGGGCGGTATCCATGAGGTCGTCCACGTTGAAGAGCTTCACGCCCTCCAGCTGTCCCACCTGGGGCTCAATGTCCCGGGGGATGGCCAAATCCACCATCACCTGGGGCAGCTGGGCCACGGATTCCAGCTGTTCTACCGTGACAGTATAGTGGGGGCTGGCGGTGGCGGAGACCAGAATGTCCACCCCGTCCAGCAGCTCAAAGCGGCGGTCATAGGGCTGGGCCTCGCACCCCGAGGGCACCACGGTCTCCCCGTGGCGGTAGGTGCGCAGGGTCACCATCACCCGGCACCCGGCCTCGTGGAGCAGACGGGCGGACAGCTTGCCCATCTCCCCGTTGCCGATGACGATGGCCCGTTTTCCCTCCAGGCTGCCCAGGTGCTGGCGCAGCAGGGCTACCCCCTGGCTGGCGGCCGAGGTGGGCAGGGAGGTCAGGCGCACGGTGGAGCGAATCTCCTTCCCGGCGGAGATGGCGGAGCGGAACAGGGTCTCCAGCATGGGGTGGGCGGCTCCCGCCTCCCGGGACAGGGTGATGGCCCGTTTGACCTGGGCCAGAATCTGGTCCTCGCCCCATACTCTCGAGCGCAGACCTGCCGCCACCTGCATCAGGTGTTCCACCGCCTCCCCGCCCTGACGGGTGACAAAGGCGGCGGAGAAGGGGGCAAACTCCACCCCGGCGGCGTGGCACAGCATTTGGCCCGGGTGGCAGGTGTCTTCACAGCACAGGTAGATTTCGGTGCGGTTGCAGGTGGACAAAATCACACAGCCGTGGATGTTGGGCAGCTGGGCGATGTGGGCGTCCAGCCGCTGCACGTGGGTGGCGGTGAAGGACAGGGCCTCCCGCAGGTCGATGGGGGCCAGATGGTGTTCCAGGCTGGACATGACAACGAGCATAGAGGATCCTCATTTCTCTCTCCGAGTGAAAAATTCGTTCCCTGCCGCCTCCTGGGCGTGGGCCACAAAGAGGCGGCGGATGGCAGGGCAGTCCCCCAGCCCTTGGGACACGGCGGACACCGGAACGCCCAGGCGCTCCAGCTGTCCGCACCAGCTTTGTTCCCCGGCCAGCAAGTCCCGGGTGGCGTGGACGCCGCACACCACCATGAGGGGGTGGACGTGGAGCCGGGTGACGGCCCCGGCCTCACGGATGCGGCGGGCGGTCTCCGCCGGGGTGGGTCCGTCCTGGAGGGTGCCCACGAAATAGCGGGTGTGGCCCTGGCGGTGCAGGGCCTGTTCCAGCTGGGCATAGACCCCGTGGGCCTCATGGCTGGCGCCGTGGCCCAGAAACAGCGCCCCCTCCTGGGGGGCCAGAGGAGGCAGACAGGTGGGCAGGGCTTTTGCCACGGCCTCGATGTCCTGGGGCGTGGCCAGCAGGGGCTGGCCCACCCACAGGTCCAGACGCTGGGCGTAGGGCTCCAGCTGGGCCACCATGGTCTGGTATTCCCCGGCAAACAGCAGATAGGTGGGCTGGACCAGCACATGCTGGGCTCCATCTTGAGTGAGCTGGGCCAGGGCCTCCGATACCAGGGGAACCCGGGGGCCGCCGCCCCGCACCAGGGCGTCCCGGAGCCGGGGGTGGGCAAAGGCGTGGATGAGGGGCAGGCGGGGGAAGGCCGCCCCGATTTCCCGGGCCAGATTGGCCAGAGTGGGCAGGGCGGAGACTTGGCTGGTGCCGTAGGACACCACCAAAACCGCGGCGGGGTGTTCCATGTCCGTTCCTCCTCTCCCCGCAGAGCATTCACATTCCAGTATACTATATTTTCCCCGCCTGTCCACCCCTTTTCCCTATAAAAGAGTGAAAAAAGGTGGAAGCCATGGGGCTTCCACCTTGGTGTAAACGTATATTGTTTTGTATCTGTGGAGAGAGGAAGAGGGCCTGATCCTCTCCACGTTCGATTCCAGCCCTCCGGCCTGGTGGGGACGCTCCCCGCTGGGGGTTCCTTTTGCTCGGTCAAAAGGAACCAAAACCCGCTTAGGGCGTTCCCCCCTAAGGACCTCCCTGGGGTACGAGGCTGGGCCTGCGGTGGTTCTCAGGCCGGGCCGAAAAGCAAGTACCATACCAAGGGAGTAAAAAGCTCTGATTTTCTCTATTACTGCCGGGATAGTGCACGTTTCTCCAGGTTTCGGCCCTTTCTGGTCCCCCGGCCCACGGCGGCCGGGAATCGGCCGCACACCGCCAAACTTGAGGCCCTGGCAAAAGAAACGGAATCTATCAGCGGAGTAGGTATATCCCAGAGAGGCTATACGCCATCTATGTGACCTCTCCAGGTCCAGGGCCGACTACGGCCCCACCGCACAAAACAAAATAAAATCATTGGGGTTTCAAAAGGGGCGGGCCCCTTTTGTGGCTTTTCGTCCATTTTGGCCAGTCAAAATGGACCCCAGCGGAGCGTCCCCGGCTGGGGCGCAGGTCTGCACCTGAGAAATGGGAGAAGGACCGCCCCTCACTCTGCCTGATGGCAGAAACATGAACCCCCAGCGGGTAGCGTCCCCACCAGGCTGGCAAGCCTGCGTCTGGGCCTTGGAGACGGTCAGGCCACGGGAAAAGACAGGGTAATGACCAGCTGCCCCTCCTGATATTTGGCCTCCAAAGTGCCCTCCATCTGCTGGGTGAGCAGCTTGGCGATGGACAGGCCCAGGCCGGTGGAGTGGCGGGCGGTCTCCACGGTAAAAAAGCGGTCGAAGAGCCGCTGCACCAACACCGGATTCAGGTCCGGGGCGGAGTTAGCAAAGGTGATGACCCCGTCCGGGGTCATGGTGACGGCAAAGTCCCCGGCGCTGTACTTTAGGGCGTTGCTGATGATGTTGCTCAACACCCGCCCCGCCGCCGTGGGGTCCAGATTCCGCTCCACCCGGCCCGCTGGCAGCTGGATGGTGGGCTCCATGCCCCGCTGCTCCATGGCCCCGCAGTAGGACAGCAACGCCTCCTCCACCAGGCCTCGCAGGTCCACCCGCTGGGGGTGGAGGGGCTGGGGGGCGGTGAGCAGGGCGTAGGCAAACAGCTCCTCGGACAGCTGGTGGAGCACCTGGGTGCGGTTGGAGATCTGGAACAGGTACCGCTCCACCATCTCCGACTTCTCCTCCCCCTCCAGCAGGGCCAGATAGCCCACGATGGCGGTGAGGGGGGTGCGCAGGTCGTGGGAGATGTTGGTGATGGCCTCTTTCAGCTCCAGGTCCCCGTGCTGGTACCGCTGCCGCTCCGCTCGCAGTTGGGCCAGCTGCCCGTTGAGGGCGTCGGCCAGCGCCCGCATCTCCCGGTCCCCAGAGGATACAGCCAGCAGGGTATTGGTCTCACGCTCCAGCTGTTGGGCCATCCCCTCCCGGAGCTGCCGGGCGGATTTGCGCAGCGTGTACACCTTCCCGGCCAAAATCAGGAGGAGAACCCCCAAAAGAGCCACCAAAATCCAGGGTAACAGCTTCATACGCCCTCCTCGGTCAGTTCAAATCTTTCCGCCGGAATCCCCACAGCCCTGCCCCCGTGGTCACCACGGTGAGGGCGGCGGAGTACACGGGCAGAAGGGGCAGGTTGGGAGCGTCCCAGACTACGCACTGCATGATCTGTCCGCCGGGGGTCACGTCGCACAGCAGCTGGAACACATCCCGCTTGGTGCCCTCCAGATAGAAGGGGTATGGCGCTTCTTGCTCCTCCCATTCCTCCAAGACCGGGTTATAGATCATCTGAGTATAGGTGGGCGGATAGTTCAAATAGGAGTAAAGGTAGCTGCCGGAGATTAGCAGGCCAAAAGACAGCACCAGGGCCACCACGGCGGACACGGCCCGCTTTGGAATGAGCATGGCCAGCATGGTATACACAGAGGCCAGAGCCACGGTGAGCACCAGAGTGGCGCCCAGATAGGCCAGAACGGTGCCCATATCGGTCTCCAAAGGGCCAAACAGGGGGGTACCCACCGCCAGATAGAGCAGAAGGTAGCCCACACACATCAACAGACAGGCTACGGTGCAGGTGACCAGATGGCTGAGGTAAATTTCCCAGCGGCGGTGCCCCACCACCAGTTTGTTGCGCATAGAGCCGTCGCTGTAGTCGGTACCGATAAACAGGGCGCAAAAGAGGGCGAAGAGAATGCACACAAAGGGGATAAAGTTCAAAAACTCTGCATCCAGGTGCTGAGAATAGGGAATGGGATGCCGGAGTTCATATAGATAGCAGGACACCGGAACAAAGGCCCCTGTCCCCACCTGGAAGATCATACACGCCCAGAAGCTCTTGCTCCGCCACAGGCGGAAGAAGTCGGCCCGCAACAGGTTACTCATGCCCCTCACCTCCCACCAGACTCATGTAATAGCTCTCCAGGCTCTCATCCTGCTGGTGCATGGCGGACACCTGGCACCCGGCGTCCGCCAGGGCCTGCACCAGCTCCGTCACATGGGGATGGGCGTAGATGTTGGCGGTGTGGGAGGAGTCAATGGCGTAGTCCAGCCCCATCCCGTCCAGCACCCGGGCCAAAATAGCCACGTTGGACACCTCCACATGGGTGCATTTGCGGCAGGCGGCCTCCACCTCTCCGGCGCTGACCTCCTGGACCATGCGGCCCCGGTCCAAAAAGCCGTAGTGGGTGGCCAGCCGGGCCAGCTCGTCCAGAATGTGGCTGGAGAGGAGAATGGTGATCTGGTGCTCCCGGTTCAGCCGCAGCAGCAGCTCGCGAATTTCCACAATTCCCTGGGGGTCCAGGCCGTTCACCGGCTCGTCCAGCACCAGAAAGTCCGGGCTTCCCACCAGGGCCATGGCAATCCCCAGTCTCTGGCGCATGCCCAGGGAGAAGTGGCGCACGGTTTTCTTTCCCGGGTTCTCCAGCCCTACCAGCTCCAGCAGGTGGGGGAGGTCCTGATAAGAGGGCAGGCCCAGAACCTGGGCCTGCAATTTCAGATTATGGATGGCGGACAGGTCCTGATAGATGGCGGGGGACTCCACCACCGCTCCCATCCGCCGCCGGACCTGCTGGATGGCGGGGTCCCGAAATGGGGTGCCGTACAGGGTGTAGCTCCCGGCGGTGGGGGATTGCAGCCCGCAGAGGATACGAATCAGGGTGGTTTTTCCCGCCCCATTCCGGCCCACCAGGCCGTAGATGGACCCTTTGGGCACCTGCATGGTGAGGTTTTGCAGGGCGTAGGTGTGGCCGTATCGTTTCGACAGGCCGTGGGCTTGGCAGACCAGTTCCATGCTCACGCCTCCTGCTGAATCCATACCCGGGCGTGTACTGTCACGTAGTCGGCCACATAGTCCAGCACCAGGGCCAGGGCCACGCCGCAGAACAGGTCAATGACGCTGTGCTGCCGCAGCAGTACCGTGGAGGCCAAAATGGACAGATTTAGAAGCTGCATACACGTCCCTACCACCCGGCGCTGGGTGGTAGGCTTGGCCTTGGCCCAGCGGTGATAGCTCAGGGCCACGGTCATGGAGTTAAAGGCGTGGATGGAGGGCCAGACGTTGGTGTCGGTGTCCACCCCCCACAGCTGCCGCACCACCTGGGTGAAGAAGTCGTTGCCGGGGATGGAGTCCGGGCGCAGGTCCACCCCGTTGGGGATGAGGGCGCACAGGGCCACGCACAGAGTCATGCCCCCGAACAGGGGCAGACACAGCCGCCAGAACTCTTGCCGGGGCTGGGTGAACAGAAGCCAGAACAAGGTGGCAGGCACCCACACAAACCAGGCGAAGTAGGGGATGACGGCATACTTACAGAAGGGAATCCAGTCGTCCAGAAAACAGTGGACAATCCACTCCGGTTTGATAAAGTGCTCCAGGGCTCCAAAGCACACCAGGTAGAACACCAGATACCCGGCCATAAAGAGGATGGGATGACGTTTACACCAGTCGATCATAATTTATCTCCTTGCGCTTGATGGGGATAGTGTACCAGAGAGGGGTCAAGGAAGCGGTGAAGAAATGGGTCAAGAAATCATCAAGATTTTAAGAAGCGGTCAGGCGAAAGCCAATACCCCACACGGACTGGAGGTACTCTTTGCCGCTGGCCTGACGCAGCTTCTTCCGCAGGTTGCTCATGTGCTGTTTCAGGGAGCTGTCGGTGCAGTCCGGGGTGTCCAGGCTGATGCGCTCCAAAATGACGCTCTTGGACAGGGCTTGGTTGGGGTGCTGGAGAAACAGCTTCAAGATGGCGTACTCCGTCTTGGTCAGGTGTACCTCCTGGCCGGCCACCGTCACCTGACGGGAGAGGGAGTCCAGGCTCAGTTCCCCCACAGTGAGCACCTGGCCCTCCTCCTCCCCACGGGGGCGGCGGAGATGCACCCCAATGCGGGCCAGCAGCTCCTGGGGGTGGAAGGGCTTGGTGATGTAGTCCACCGCGCCTGCCTGGAGCAGTTCCACCTTGTTCTCCACATCCCCCTTGGCGCTGAGGATGATGACGGGGAAGCTCTGAATTTTGGGCAGTACCTCCTCCCCGGACAGGCCGGGGAGCATCAGGTCCAGCAGCACCAGGTCGGGCCGCTGCTGGGAGAGCAGGTAGAGGGCCTCGGTGCCCGAGTACGCCCGCAGCACTTGATACCCTTCCCGGCGCAGCAGCTGCTCCAGGACATCTCCAATGTGGATGTCGTCGTCAATGATGGCGATGGTTTTCATAGGGCACCTCCCAGCAGAATGGTCACAGATACCACACATTATAGTGACGGAGCGGGGAAAAGGCAAGAGGGGAGGCTGTGCTGTACCAAGACAGGGAGCCAATAAAAATTTCCCAGCCCTATTGACAAGACTGTGGCTACTGTATATACTGTGTATACACAGAAAGCAAACGAGGTGATGGTTTGAATCTCTACATTGACAACCGCAGTGGGTCCCCCATCTACGATCAGATTTACACCCAGATCAAACATCAGATCATCAGCGGGGAGCTGGAGGCGGACCAAGCCCTCCCCTCCATCCGAAACCTGGCCAAGGACCTGCGCATCAGCGTCATCACCACCAAGCGGGCCTATGAGGAGCTGGAGCGGGAGGGGTTCATTTACACCCTCCCCGCCAAGGGCTGTTTTGTGGCCCCAAAGAATGTGGAGCTGCTGCGGGAGGAGACCTTGAAGCAGATTGAGGGACACATGGAAGAGATATGGAAGCTGGCGGCCAGCTGTCAGCTGACGCGGGAGGAACTGCTGGAGATGTTCCGCCTGAGTATGGAGGAGTGAGACCATGAACGCACTGGAAATTCGGAATTTAACCAAAGACTACGGGGAGTTTACCCTGGATAACCTGAATCTCACCCTGCCCTGTGGGTGCATTATGGGCCTCATTGGCGAGAATGGAGCGGGCAAGAGCACCACCATCAAGCTGATTCTGGACATGATTGGCCGGGATGAGGGCACCATCACCCTCCTGGGCCGGGACAACCGGGAGGATATGCTCCTCACCAAGCAGGACATCGGGGTGGTGCTGGACGAGGTGGGCATCCCCTCTTGCCTCAATGCGGTGCAGGTGGGCAAGGTGATGGCCCACACCTTCACCCGGTGGGACAAGGAGCTGTACGCCCAGTATCTCAAAACGCTGAACCTCCCCGAAAAACGCCCCTTCAAGGAGTATTCCAAGGGCATGAAGATGAAGCTGGGCATTGCCGTGGCCCTGTCCCACCACCCCAAGCTGCTCATTCTGGACGAGGCCACCTCGGGGCTGGACCCGGTGGTGCGGGACGAAGTGGTGGAGATGTTCAGCGAGTTCACCCGGGACGAGAGCCACGCCGTGCTCATCTCCTCCCACATTGTCAGCGATTTGGAGAAAATCTGTGACTACATCGCCTTTTTGCACAAGGGAAAGCTGATGCTCTGTGAGGAGAAGGACCGACTGCTGGAGGAGTACGGGCTCATCCACTGCTCCAAGGAGCAGCTGTCCGAGCTGGACCCCCAGGCGGTGCGCGGGGTGAAGGCGTCCCCCTACGGGGTGGAGGCTCTGGTGCGCCGGGACGGCGTGCCTGCCGGGATGCAGGTGAGCCCTGTGAGCATCGAAGAGCTGTTTATCTTTATGGTGAAGGAGGCGGCGTAACATGAAAGGGCTGCTTTTGAAGGACTTTTATATGGCGAAGCGTTATTTTGGCTGGTTTATGTTGGTGATTGCGGGCATGCTAATTATGTCTTGCTTAGTAGAAGACATGCAAATTTTTTTGATCTATCCTATGATTGTGTCCAATATCATACCGGTCAGCCTCATAGCCTATGATGAACACGACAAATGGAGCCAATATAGCGGAACGCTTCCTTATACCAGAGCTCAGGTGGTTACAGGCAAGTATTTGGTGAGTGTGTGCTTGGGAGTTGCTTTTTTTCTGCTGTCCATGGCTGTGGCTTCCGTGCGTATGCAGATGTATGGACAGTTTATCATGGAAGCTTGGATGAGAATAGGAGTAATCGTACTAATTCTGGGTTGTTTGGCACCCATTTTGATGCTCCCAGTTGTCTTTAAGTTTGGAGCAGAAAAGGGACGCGTTATTTATCTGGTTATCCTTGGTGTGATCTGTGGAGTGCTCATGGGCTTGGATGTGAAAGGAATTTCCTTATCTACTATGCATAACTTGTGGCCCATCGTGGCAGTACTAGGTGTAATGGTGGCCCTGTACATCCTGTCCTGGCGGCTCTCCATCCGCTTCTACCAGAAGCGGGACCTGTGACAAGAGGCAAATTCGACAAAAATACCCTCCATTTCTCGTGCGGGAAATGGAGGGTGTTTTTTGAGAAAATCCTTGTTTGACGGTGGGATATGTGATAAAATTTCGGGGATAATGTGTAAAGAGGGAGGATGGCTTCCGGGTGGCCGGGAGCCGACGTGTGAGGATGGCAAATAAAATCGGTTTTGACAATCAAAAGTACCTGGAGATGCAGTCCGCCCACATTCGGGAGCGAATTTCCCAGTTTGGCGGCAAGCTGTACCTGGAGTTTGGCGGCAAGCTCTTTGACGACTACCACGCCTCCCGGGTGCTGCCTGGGTTTGCCCCGGACAGCAAAATCCGCATGCTGTTGGAGCTGCGGGACAGCGTAGAGGTGGTCATTGCCATCGCTGCCGCCGCCATTGAGCAGAACAAGGTGCGGGGCGATTTGGGCATTACCTATGACGAGGACGTGCTGCGCCTCATTGACACCTTCCGCTCCAAGGGCCTGTATGTGGGCAGCGTGGTCATCACCCAGTACGCCGGGCAGCCCGCCGCCGACGCCTTCAAGCGCCGCCTGGAGGACCTGGGTGTTACGGTGTACCTCCACTATCCCATTGCCGGGTATCCCCACGACATTCCCCACATCGTCTCCGACGAGGGCTATGGCCGCAACGACTACATTGAGACCACCCGGCCCCTGGTGGTGGTCACGGCTCCCGGCCCTGGCTCAGGCAAAATGGCCACCTGCCTGTCCCAGCTCTATCACCACCACCGCCGCGGGGTGAAGGCGGGCTATGCCAAGTTTGAGACCTTCCCCATCTGGAACCTGCCCCTCCAGCACCCGGTGAACCTGGCCTATGAGGCCGCCACCGTGGACCTCAACGACGTGAACATGATCGACCACTTCCACCTCCAGGCCTACGGCCAGACCACGGTGAACTACAACCGGGATATTGAGGTGTTCCCGGTGCTCCGGGCCATGTTCGAGCAGATCATGGGGGAGAGCCCCTACAAGTCTCCCACCGACATGGGCGTGAACATGGCGGGCAACTGCATCGTGGACGACGAGGTGGTGCGAGCCGCCGCCTGTCAGGAGATCATCCGCCGCTACTACACCGCCCTGTGTGACGTGCGCCGGGGCCAGGGGGACAAGGAGAGCGTGTACAAGCTGGAGCTGCTGATGAAGCAGGCCGGGGTGTCCACCGCCGACCGCCCCGTGGTGGCCGCCGCTGAGGCCCGGGCCGAGGAGACGGGAGAGCCCGCCGCCGCCATTGAGCTGCCCGACGGCACCATCGTCACCGGCAAGACCACCGAGCTCATGGGCTCCTCCTCTGCGGCCCTGCTCAACGCGTTGAAGAAGCTGGCCGGGCTGGGGGATGAGGTGCACATGATCTCCCGAGAGGCCATTGAGCCCATCCAGAAGGTGAAGATTCAGCACCTGGGCAGCCAGAACCCCCGTCTGCACAGCGACGAGGTGCTCATTGCCCTGGCCATCTCCGCCGCCACCGATCCCCAGGCAGATCTGGCCCTGTCCCAGCTGGACAAGCTGCGGGGCTGTGACGCCCACTCCTCGGTGATTCTCTCCGCCGCGGACAGCAATGTGTATCAGAAGCTGGGCCTGCGCATGACCTGCACCCCCCACTATCAGAGCAATAAGCTGTATCATAAGTGAGAAATGCCCCCTGGAAGCATTGCTTCCAGGGGGTTATTGTTTCCCTGCATGGGGGCAATGGGAGTCCGTACAGTGGAGACACGCTTGGTCCGTGATAGAAGTGTAGCAGCACATCAGATAATCGCATTCATCACAGCAGCACTCGATGGGAATGCCGGAATCATCACAATGCTGTCCGTTTCCCGGGCAGTCTTTGCCGAGATTTCCGGGAATTAAAATTGTGCCAGTTGTATCTACGATCATGGTATATCACCCTGTCCATTGGAGTATACTTCATTTTAATGCACTGTAATATATAATGCAATAATAATTGCTATATTACGTGTATTCTTTCCCTTAAAAAGCAAGTAAACTTTTTGTAGGGGTGATATCATGTTTGAGATTAAAAAGCCACAAAACTCCAATAAAACCATTCGTATGCCGGATGATTTAATTCAAAAATTACAAAAATTGGCGGATGAAAATGACATCTCCTTTAATCAGTTGGTGATTCAATGCTGCGAATATGCCTTGGAGCATAGGAATTCCAACGATAAATAAATTCTCTCATGGGGAAGGGACGGTTGGCTGTGATTCGGCTGGATGTTTTGCGCATTTTAGAAAAGCAGGGAAGGACGAAATACTGGCTTTATAAGCAGCTGGGCATGAGCTACCAGAATTTCAACCGCATGGTGAACAACGAGACCAAATCCATCCGCTATGAGAACATTGAGACCATGTGTCTGCTGCTGAACTGCACGCCCAACGATCTGTTTGTCATCACGGAGGAGTGATGCACCAGACCAAAAGCCTCCCTTGTGTAAAGGGAGGTGGCATGGCGTAGCCATGACGGAGGGATTGTTCTTCTGAATGGTCTCGTTCCGGCTTGCCAGCCTGGCAGGGACGCTCCGCTGGGGTAACTTTCTGCCGCCAGAAAGTCACCAAAGACCGCCAAAGGCGGGGCCTTCCCCCGCCTTGTGGAATCCACCCCGCGGTACGGGGTGTCTCTGCGTCCTCCTCTTTGCGGCCCTGGACTGGTCCCTGTCACATAGATGGCGTAGACATTCTGTGGGTGGTGCCTGCTCCTCTGTATAATGGTACTTCTATTCCCAGGGCCTTACTCTGGTGAGCCGCTGTTCCCAGCGGTCGGGGGCTTGGCTTCCGGTAACTGCCAGACTCAAAGCCTCCCTCCCGGAGGGAGCCAAAGAGATGCGCAGCCCTAAATAGCAAAAAGCACCCCCGGAAGCCAACGCTTCCGGGGGTGCTTCATCGGTTATTTACGGTTGTCAAACTGGGCCAGGGCGGAACATGCCAATCCGATGCCCAGCATGCCCATGCCGTTGGAGACGGTCAACTCGTTCAGGAGCAGCAGCACCACCACCGCCACCCCCATGGCCAGAGCCACGGCTCGTGCGATGGTGGACAGATGGATGGACACCTCATGTTCTTGCTTCTCCGGGGTGTAGGTCTGCATCAAGTCATCCAGGGATACTCCCAGCACTTCAGCCAGACGGTGGACCGTGTTGATGTCGGGGCAGGACAGGTCACGCTCCCATTTGGACACCGCTTTATCTGTAACCCCCATCTGTTGCGCCAGCTCCAGCTGGGTCATTCCCTTTTCTTTGCGCAGCTCTGCAATGCGTGCGCCCAGCGTCTTTGCCATGACCAGACCACTCCCTTGTCGTTGATAACGTCATGATAGCAAAATCAGGGGTGGAATGCAACCGACGGACAGTTTCCTTCCCTCGACTTCTGGTTGACTCAGGGGTAGAGAGGGAATTTCATGATAGCTTGGTGACAGTCGCCCCGTGCTGCTCCCCCCACGCCGCGTCCCGGCTGTGACAGGAGAAGAGAAGCACTTGCCGCTCCTGGGCTTGCTGGGCCAGCAGTTCCAGGGCAGCGGCGGCCCGGGTATCGTCGAAGTTTGCCAGGGTGTCGTCCAGCACCAGAGGGGCCTGGGGGGCGGTGAGGTCACAGAGGGCCAAACGCAGGGCCAGATACAGCTGCTCCTGGGCACCCGCAGAGAGAAACAGCTGGGAGTGGGGCAGCTGTACCCCCTCCTGCTCCACCTGGGCGGACAGGTCCCGGGCCAGGGTCAGCCCACAGTGCCGTCCCCCGGTGAGTCGGGCCAGGAGCTGCCCCGCCTTCTCATTCAAAGCGGGGGAGAACCGCTGGCGCAGGGTGGCGTTGGCCTCCTCCAGCCCCTCCAGGGCCAGGGTGAGGGCCTGGTACTCCTCCTGTCGCTGGGCAATCTGCCCCGCCAGCTCGTCCCGGCGGCTCTCCGTTTCCAGCGTGTCCCGGCCCAAAGCCCCGGTGGCCTGGTCCAGGCGGGTCTGCCACTGGGCCATCTGGCCCTCCACCTGCCGCAGCTGGGCGGTGAGCACCTGGGGGTCTGCGGTGGGTGGCGTCACGGAAGCCGTGGGACGCTGGGCCCCCTGGGCCTCTAGGTCTGCCACCCGCTCCCCTGCGTGTTGCACCTGGGCCTCCAGCTGCTGCCGCTGGGTCAGCCAGTCCAGATACCGCTGCAACGCCCCTTGCATGTTCTCCCCCTGGGGCGGGGCGGGGGTGTACAGGATTCTATCGTATTTGCCCATTTTGGCCACCAACACCATGGCCAGAATGACGGCTGCCGCCATGCACCCGAAGCCCACGAAGGACAGGGGGTACAGGGTGAGGAAAAAGCCCAGGATGATGAGCAGCAGGCCCCCCACACCCAGTATCGGCACCCACAGCCTCAAAGCGGCGGACAGGCGGTTCCGGCTGGCCTTGGCCTGCTGCCGCTGGCGGCTGTGCTCCTGGCCCTGCTGGTTGAGGTTTCCCGCCTGCTCCATGGCCTGGGCGGCGGTGAGCCCCCGGAAGCGGGGGTCCGGGGCGGGGAGAGACTCCAGAGCCTGTTGGGCCTGGGCCTGCTGCTGGAGGGCCTGGGCGTACCGCTGGTTGAGCGCCTGTTGGCGGTAGGCCTGGTGCTGCTCCAGTTGACGCTCCAGCTGCTGTTTGCGCACTTGCAGTCCAGCCAGTTCCTGCCGAGCTTGGGCCTGGGTCTGCCGAGCCTGGGCGGTGTCCTCCAGGGTGCGGCGCACCTGCCCCAGCTCTCCCTCCAGCTGTGGGATGAGCCCGGTGGAGCGGTTGGCCTGGCGGCGGTTGCGCCAGTCCTTCAAGGTGCGCACGGTGGCGGAGTAGGAGACCTCCTCCTCTCCGGTGGTGGCCAGAGCGGCAATGCGCCGCTCCAAATCCGGGGCGGCGGTGACGGCGGTGTCCCCCTGGCCCACCAGGGCACAGCGGACAAACACCTCCCGGCTCACCCCCGTGAGGGTCTCCCCCACGTTGGCGGCGGTGAGGAAGGGCACCGGGTCCCCGGTGGCGGTATACACCGCCTCAAAGCCCCCGAAGGGGCCGGAGCGGTTGGCAAAGCGGCGCAGAGTGATGCGCTGCCCCTGCCACTCCAACCGGAGTTCCCCCGCCATGGCGGCCCCAGACCAGGGCTGATAGCGGGTCTTCTGGGCCAGATGCCCCGCCTTGTCTCGCTCCCGGGTGTCGATGCCGTAGAGCATGGCGGTGAGGAAGGCCGCCCAGGTGGATTTTCCACACTCGTTGGGGGCGGTGAGGATGTTCAGCCCGGGGGAGAGGGTGAGGGTGGCCCCCTCCAGCTTGCCGAAGGTGGCGGTCATGGAGATGATGTTCATGCTCGAATGTCCTCCTCTCCCTCCAGGGCAGCCAGCCCGAAGCGGGTGGCCAAAATGAGCCGGGCCTGCTCCTCTGGGGGAGCCACCCGGATTTTTTCCGACATGGTGCGCAGGAAAAGGCCCGTCAGCGAGTCCTCTCCCGCCCGCTGCCACAGCTGTTTGGGCAGGGTGGTGGCATCGGTGACCTCCACATAGAAGAAATAGGGGGCTGCCTGCTGGGCGATGGAGGCCAGAGACGGCACCGTTTCCGCCTCTCCCGTGAGGGTGAGGCGTACCAGGTCGTCGGAGTACTCCAGCCCCGTCAAGGTCTGGTACAGGGTGGAAACATCCACTTCCTGGGTGCGGTACTCCCGGCAGCACAGGGGGACGAACTTGGCGGTGGTCCCCTGGTGGGTCACATCTGCGATAAGACAGCCCTTTTCCCCCGCCTCGTCAAAGCCCCGGCCCTCGGGACAGCCCGGGTAGGCCCAGGCAGTATTGCCTTCAAATTGCAGCCCCGAACAGCGGTGGATGTGGCCCAAAGCGGCGTAGTGTGCCCCGGTGGCTCCCAGCTGGCCGGGCAAAATGGGAGCGTAGCGGCCCATGGGGGCCACTTCTCCGTGGACGCAGAGGAGGTGCAGCCGCCCGTCCTTTGGTACGGTGTACCCGGACAGGGGGGAGTCCTCCCGATGGGGAGAAGTGAAGGCGCAGCCGTGGACCACGGCATGGAGCTCAGAAAGTTCCACAGCTTCCATCTGGGGTGTGGAAAAGATGTGTACGTTGGTGGGCCACTGGGCGGTGACGTAGGGGGACTGGGGAGTGTAGGGGTCATGGTTGCCGGGGGCGATAAAGACGGGGACGGACAGCTCCCCCAGGGCCTGGGTGAGGGCCTGGATGGACTGGGGGTAGACCCGCTGGGCATCCAACAAATCTCCCCCCAGCAGCACCAGGTCTACCCCCTCCGCCTGGGC